>NZ_JAEDXW010000089.1:0-254 GCF_036877565.1 Edaphobacter sp. HDX4 | reverse complement strand
GCGCGCTCAATGAACCGGTCACGCTGACGACCGACCCCACAATCCTGTATCCGCCAAAGCACGATCTGCGGCTCTTCCCGGGTGACCTGATTGTTGTTCATCTCTATCCGGCCAGCGATTATGGGCCATGGTGAGAGTGAGCCTTGATGGCTCCATCCAGCTTCCGCTTATTGGAACCCTGCACGTACAGGGATTGACCATCGCGGAGGCCCAAAAGCTGATTGCAGATACCCTGATCGCGGCAGGCATGTACC
>NZ_JAEDXW010000088.1:0-254 GCF_036877565.1 Edaphobacter sp. HDX4 | reverse complement strand
ACCGTCGCGGAAACCGTAGAGAAGCTGAAGCTGCGAATCCTTGGCTGCGTGGCAGGAACCGTTGCCGGACTCAGCATCATGATCGGAGTCATCCCTCTGACAACCGACATCGGACACCTAATGGTAGCGTCTTCGTAGGAGCCTTCATCGGCGCATGGATAGCCGCCGGAAGCCCCCGCGTCTCCTATGCGGGATTGCAGTTCGCCTTCGCCTACTTCCTTTGCGTCATCCAGGGATCATCCCCGTCCTTCAAC
>NZ_JAEDXW010000087.1:0-254 GCF_036877565.1 Edaphobacter sp. HDX4 | reverse complement strand
CGATAGAGTTCGCCGGATACGGCGGCGACCAGGCCCTTTTGATCGGGGCAGGTAATCAACAGAACGGCAGAATCCTTCATCGCAGCAGGCAGTTTCTCTTTTCTGAGTAGTGCCGGTGGCTAGGCCGGCGCATGAAGTCCATTCTAACGTTCTCATGCGCCGGTCTTCGATCAGGCGACAGCTTCCAAAAGCCGGTCAATCGCCTCTGCGATCTCCTCAACGTGCGTTTCGAGGGCGAAGTGGCCCGCGTCGAG
>NZ_JAEDXW010000086.1:0-254 GCF_036877565.1 Edaphobacter sp. HDX4 | reverse complement strand
TTTGCTTCGACGCTTCCGCGCGTTCCGGGGCTCACGTTTACCGGCGGCACGGCGATCGCAACCTACGGGCCCTACCGCGACTACAACAAGAATCACAACATCTTTGTGAATGTGACAAAGCTGGTCGGCAATCACAGCTTCAAATTCGGCGTGGACTACAACCACTACAACAAGACCGAGAACAACGCCGGCGCCAATGCAGGCAGCTTCGCCTTTACCAATGGAAATCTCCCGACGGGATCGAAGGCGCAGCC
>NZ_JAEDXW010000085.1:0-254 GCF_036877565.1 Edaphobacter sp. HDX4 | reverse complement strand
CATCCGATCTCAACAAGTTGCACAAGCTGCGTCCTATGGATTTGGACGCCGACTACTTGTTGGCCCGATCCTATCGGAACCTGTCTTACGCAACTCTGGAGAGGCTATTGGCTATCGCGCCCACCTCTACTCTGCTCACCAGCTGTTAGGCGAAACATACGAATATGCCGGTAAAGACGATCAAGCCCTCGCAGAGTACAGGATTGTCGCGGCATCTGCACCCGATCTGCCTGGAGTACATTATTCAGTCGGCC
>NZ_JAEDXW010000084.1:0-254 GCF_036877565.1 Edaphobacter sp. HDX4 | reverse complement strand
TGTGACGTTTGCCGCCTGTGCGGCCATCTGTCTTGGAACATGCGCTTCGGCGCTCACGTTGAGAACAGAGATCGGCACAGAGGCGAACGGAACAACAGAAAACGGGAGACCAATGGCAAAGGACGCGGCTCATCTGAGCATGCCTGTCCTCATCAGTAGCAAGGCTCCCGAATACCCGGCCAAAGGAAAGGAAGCTCACCTGAGCGGAATCTGCCTGGTTGGGCTGACGGTCGATCAACAGGGTATGCCGCAGG
>NZ_JAEDXW010000083.1:0-254 GCF_036877565.1 Edaphobacter sp. HDX4 | reverse complement strand
CCGACTGCTTCAAGGGATCGATCTGCATGAGGACCTGACCAGCCCGAACGGAATCGCCAGACTTGACCAGGATCTTCGTCAGATTCCCTTCAACCTGTGGCTGCAATGTAGCAGAGCGCCGTCCCTTATGGTAGAGACGTATGTATCGGAAGCGGCTACCGGCGAGAGAGACACAGAGGATACCTTCACCGGCATCGCCTGGGGAGCCGGGGCGGCGGCAGCCTCGTGCCTGCACCCCGAAACAGAGAGGCCCA
>NZ_JAEDXW010000082.1:0-254 GCF_036877565.1 Edaphobacter sp. HDX4 | reverse complement strand
GGATCACAGAAGCTCAGAGGCCGCTTATGCGCGTGTGCAGGACCTGACCCGCGCTTACAACCAACTGGAAAGCGGCAAATGGGAGGGGATGATGGATTCGGCTCCGCGGGCGCGCCAGGTGTTCTACCAGGGGAATTGGCAGGTGTTGGAGCGGCTAGGGGTGTCGGGGAGTTCCGTGGCCCTGGGGGCACCGGGGTTGGCGAGTTCTGTGATGGATTCAGGTCACTTGGAGAAGGCTCCCTGGATTGAGTATC
>NZ_JAEDXW010000081.1:0-255 GCF_036877565.1 Edaphobacter sp. HDX4 | reverse complement strand
GATGGCGCCGGAAAAACCGGATCTCGCCACATCGACAAGATTTCAACCCGCCTCGTTAAGGGCACCGCTTCAGAGCCTGCCCTGAGCGCAGTCGAAGGGGACCGAAACAATCACCCGCGAAGCGGCCTACCGCTCTGCCGAAGGCCAGGAGTGGAGCCCGCAGGGGAAACGACCGATCTTATTCCGCTCTGGCGGAGTGGCTCGGGTGGCGCATCTCATGCCGCCTCACCGCACGGCGGACATTCGCGCGAAACC
>NZ_JAEDXW010000080.1:0-255 GCF_036877565.1 Edaphobacter sp. HDX4 | reverse complement strand
GATGGCGCCGGAAAAACCGGATCTCGCCACATCGACAAGATTTCAACCCGCCTCGTTAAGGGCACCGCTTCAGAGCCTGCCCTGAGCGCAGTCGAAGGGGACCGAAACAATCACCCGCGAAGCGGCCCACCGCTCTGCCGAAGGCCAGGAGTGGAGCCCGCAGGGGAAACGACCGATCTTATTCCGCTCTGGCGGAGTGGCTCGGGTGGCGCATCTCATGCCGCCTCACCGCACGGCGGACATTCGCGCGAAACC
>NZ_JAEDXW010000007.1:0-235427 GCF_036877565.1 Edaphobacter sp. HDX4 | reverse complement strand
CTTGGCAGAGGTGAAGGAGTTTGCCTCTGTGACTGGAAAGGGCGTGACGGGTGTTATCGACGGAAGACGGGTCGCTGTGGGAACATCTGCTCTTTTGCGGGAGGAGGGCATCGACGCGGGGGCGATGGAGCAGCGTGCCGACACGATGCGACGTGAGGGGCAGACGGTAATGCTGGTGGGGATGGAGGGAAGAGTCGCGGGACTGATCGCGGTCGCAGATCCTCTGAAGGAGTCATCCCAGCGAGCTATTGAAGAGCTGAAGGGCAGTGGACTGACGATCGTGATGGTGACCGGTGACAACCGTACAACGGCGCAGGCAGTCGCAAGCCGGTTGGGAATTGGATTTGAGGCGGAGGTTTCTCCCCAGGGCAAGGCCGAGGTCATCAAGCGGCTGCAGCAGGAAGGTAAGGTTGTAGCGATGGCCGGGGATGGCATCAATGATGCTCCTGCTCTGGCGGCGGCGCAGGTGGGGATTGCGATGGGGACGGGAACCGACGTTGCCATGGCGGCGGGAGGCATCACGCTGGTGAGCGGCGATCTGAACGGCCTGGTGAGGGCTCGCAGGCTCAGTCAGAAGACCATGAGCAATATCCGGCAGAACCTGTTCTTCGCGTTTGTGTACAACACGGCCGGTGTGCCGTTGGCGGCAGGCGTACTGTACCCGCTGTTTGGCTGGCTGCTGAGTCCCATGCTGGCGGCAGCTGCGATGAGCTTCAGCTCGATCTCTGTCATCTCGAACGCGCTTCGCCTGAGAAGTACAAAGTTATAAGAATTCAGCTGTGCGGCTGAGACATAGGCGTAGCTATAGCGAAAAAACGCGTGGCCTCGAGAGGGGAGGCCACGCGTTTGCTGCCTTTTCGTTGGACGGATTAGAGTCCCATGCCTGCGATAACTCCGCGCATGTAGGCGAAGCTCTTGGTGACTCCCGGCATCGGGTCGTCACCATTGATCTCGTACTCGAGATCGACGTTGCCCTTGTAACCCATATCGACAAGCGCGCGGAAGATCTGGGGAACGGGCATCAGACCATCTCCGACGGCGACCTGGCTCTCCTTGACCTTGCTCTCGGCCAGATCCTTCATATGGATGTCATAGACTCGCGAGCCGACCTTCTTGATGGCCGCAACGGGATCGGTTCCGGTCCTCATCGTGTGGCCTACATCGATGCAGCAACCGATGCGCTGATCCATGGATTTGACGGCTTCGAGAATGTCCAGCGGAGACGGCCACTGCTTATCCTCGGGACCATGGTTGTGGATGGCCAGCTTGATGTCGTACTCCTTCACGAACTTTTCGACCCGCGGGAGGACCTGACGCGTCGGGGCACCGACGATCATCGGGATACCGGCGGCTTTGACGTATTCAAATTTGGAACGGATGTCATTGTCGTCGTCTTTGTCGAAGTAGATCGTCCCCGCGGCGGTGAGCGTCAATCCGGCTGCTCGATACTCTGCAGCACGGGCTGCTACCTGATCGGCGGGGGTCATGGGTAGATGAACATCCTTCAGGTTGAGATAGGGAGTCTTGAGTTCTTTCATGAACTGGATGAGGTGGGCCTGGTCGAACTTCCGGAAGGTATAGCTGGCAATTCCCAACCGGATGGGGGAGTCGGAAGAAGCTGGAGCAGCGAAGGAGAAGGCGGAGTTGGAGAGGAGCGAAGAGGCGGCGAGCATGGTTCCGCCACCCAGCAGGCTGCGGCGCGAGAGGTTTAGCTTCATGCAGGGCATAGTAGCTGCCTGTGGTAGTAGCCGTCCAGTTATGAAAGTGCTGGAACGGACTAGGTGCCGGCTTAAGCGAAAAAACCCTACCTGAGGGAGGTAGGGCGGTCGAAGTTGCGGCTGCCTGTCAGAGCTCGAGCCTGGAGTCGTCAATGGCCAGACGAACGTTGCCGTCGGATTTGGTAAGCCGGCGAACGGCTTCCATCTTATCGACGTTGGCCTTGAGCATCACGACGGCGATGGGGATGGATTTTCCGGCGGATTTAATGGTGCGAATCGCCGTGTCGCGATCGATGTTGCAGACCTTCATCAGCACACGAATTCCGCGCTCGACCAGCTTGGCGTTCTTCATGTGGACATTGACCATCAGGTTGTCATAGACGTAGCCGAGGCGCGTCATGGCTCCTGTAGTGATCATGTTGAGGATCATCTTCTGTGCGGTAGCCGACTTCATCCGCGTAGAGCCGGAGAGAGCCTCAGGACCTACGTCGGCGACGATGGTGGTATCCGCGACCTCAGAGAGGGAGGTATTGAGATTGCATGTGACCGCGGCGGTCTTGGCTCCGCGTGCCCGGGCATACTCGACCGCACCGACGACATAAGGAGTGCGTCCTGAGGCCGACACGCCGATTACGATGTCCTTGCGTGTCGGGCGCCGTCGAGCGATATCACGCTGTCCCAATTCGGGAGAATCTTCGTTGACGTCGGACGCGGAGGCGAGCGCCTTGGGTCCGCCAGCCATAATGTACTGCACCTGCGCCGGAGCTGTGGAGAAGGTAGGGGGGCATTCGGAGGCATCCAGAGCAGCGATGCGTCCGGAGGAACCAGCGCCTACATAGATCAGCCGCCCTCCGTCCCTAAGGGAACGGGCTACCGTATCGATGACGATTGCGATTTCAGGTAGAGCTTTCTTTACGGCTGCAGCGATCTTCGCATCTTCGTGGTTGATAATCCGGGCGATTTCGAGTGCGGACTTGGTGTCGAGTCCCTCAGAGGCCGAATTCGCCGTCTCGGTGACCAGGGAGAGGAATTCGTCGGGGCTGTTGGGAACGGATTTTGACTGGGCCGGTTCGAGCATCGTAAGGGTTGCCATATAAAAATCCTGATGCGAAAGGTACTGCTGCTCTATATCTACACGATTCTAGTCCTAATCTTGTATAGATGCGCACAGAAAGCTTCGCGTTTAATGGTGCTGTCTCTTTATCAAATCATGCCGCAGCGAAAGCCTGTGCGCATACTTTAGCGCACAGTTAATTTCCCGGAAACCTGAAGGATGTTTGTAAGATGCAGTTTATGAAGAAGTGTTTGCTTGGCTGCCTGTTCCTCTCAGTTGCAACTGTATTTGTACCAGGAGCGGCTTCGGCATCGGCCCAAATTCCGGTATCAGCCCTGGCGACCACCAAAGACCAGAGCGTTGATTCACAATTGCAACAGCGACTGGCTCAGTTAGCTGCCAACCATAAAGGGAAGGTCTCCCTGTATGCCACCCAGCTGAATACAGGGAAGACGGTCTCTCTGGATGCAGACGAGCCGGTTCAGACGGCCTCCGTGATCAAACTAGCAATTCTTTTCGAGGCGATGGAGCAGGTGCGCGCCGGAAAGGCCAAGTGGGATGAAAAACTGACCCTCGCCAAGGGAGAAGGAGTCAGCGGTTCAGGTGTGCTGGCCTTCTTCGATACGCCATTGACCCTGACTCTGAAAGATGTCCTGACCATGATGGTGATCGTCAGTGACAATACTGCAACCAACCTGGCGATTGACCGTTTTGGCGTGGGAACGGTGAATGCGCGAATCGCGTGGATGGGGCTGAAGGATACCCATCTGTATAAGAAGATTGGCAAGCCAGCGACGGAACCGATGCCCGCGGACCAGCCGAAGTTCGGCCTGGGCAAGACGACCGCGCACGAGATGGAAACCGTGATGGAACGGATCGGCCGTTGTGAACTGGCGGGACCGGGCGAGGCGCCCGAACCAGGGGACGCCGCCATCTGCCAGACAGCGCTGACGATGCTGCGTAATCAGTTCTACCGCAATACGATACCGCGTTATCTGGAGCAGCTGGATTCGACGGAGACCGGGTCGGGAATCGCAAGCAAGACCGGAAGCCTGAACGCCGTCCGGAACGATGTCGCGATTGTCGCGGGGAAGAGCGGGCCAATCGTAATCTCGATCTTCACCCATGACAACCAGGACAGAAGCTGGACGGCAGATAACGAGGCTGAGATGATGATTGCAAGGCTCGCGAAGGAGATCGTGGAGGCCTGGTCGCCTGAGGGTCTGGATGGCAAGACCCTTGTGCCAGGACTAGGTTTGGGTGCCGGTTCCCCTTCAGGAACGTCTAAATAATGGGAGACGAGAGCAAGACGGTGCAAACAGAGGATCGAACGAAGCAGGATCCGGCGGCCAGCGCGCCCGGCCAACCGAACGAAGAAAGCAGCGAGAGGCCACACAGAGGAAGCAGCATGAGTTCATGGCTGCGCGACCTGGTGATTTCCATCGCGGTCTCTGCGTTCATTATCATTTTCCTCTACCAGCCAGTACGCGTGGAGGGAACAAGCATGCTGCCCATGCTTGAAGATCAGGATCGTCTCTTTGTCAATAAGATCGCTTACCGGGTGGGAGATATCCGCCGCGGCGACGTCGTCGTCTTTCTGTATCCCCACGATCACCACAAGAGCTATATCAAACGAGTGATCGCCCTGCCCGGAGATGACCTCAGGATCGACCATGGGCATGTCTTCGTCAATGGAAGAGAGTTGACGGAGAAGTATGTTCCGCCTCGCTTTGAGGACAGCCGCTCTCTACCGGAGTTTATGGTTCCGGACCACGAATACTTTGTGATGGGAGACCATCGCTCGATTTCGAGTGACAGCCGCGACTTCGGTCCCGTCGACCGAGACCTGATCTATGGGAAGGCTGCTTTCGTCTACTGGCCCATGGAGCAGGTGGGCGTAGTTCACTAGATCAAGAATCGAAGAGGGCCTCGCGGTACCGACCGCGCGGCCCTCTCGTTTTTAGCGGCTGGTGGCGTTGGCAATGATCTGAGCGAAAGAGGCGGGATCGAGGCTGGCTCCTCCGACGAGCGCACCGTCGATGTCGCCGAGACAGCATAGCTTGCCAGCATTATCGGGCTTGACAGAGCCGCCGTAGAGGATGCGTGTGGCGTTCGCTACATCCGATCCGGCGATAGAGGCAATCCGCGCTCGGATGATTTTATGGGCACCTTCGGCGATCTCGGGAGTTGCAGTGCGCCCGGTTCCGATAGCCCATACGGGCTCGTAGGCGATGACGAGAGGACCGAGAGACGCAGGGTCGATGCCTTCGAGAGCGACCGAGACCTGCAGATTCAGAACGTCGGCTGTAAGATTTCGCTCCCGCTCGTTAAGATGCTCGCCGACGCAGACTATCGGGATGAGCGAATGTACAAGAGCGGACTTCAGCTTGAGGTTGACGGTTGTGTCGGTCTCGTTGAAGTACTGGCGCCGCTCGGAGTGGCCGATGAGAACGTGGGTGGCACCGATAGCGGTAAGCATCGTCGGCGAAGTCTCGCCGGTATAGGCACCTTCGCTGAGCCAGTGCATGTTCTGTGCACCGACGGAGACTGATTCGTCGCGCGCAGCTTCGACGACCGCGGGCAGGCAAGGCATCGCAGGGCACAGCACGATCTCAGCCGTGGTGTTGTCTTTTACGAGCGGGAAGAAATTGGTGAGGAAGGCTGCGGACTCCGCAGGAGTCTTATACATCTTCCAGTTGGCAGCGATGAGGAGTTTGCGCATGTGGGTGCCATTCTACCGAGAGAGATCAGAGATTGCTCGCATGAAGAAGCAATTTTGAGACGACTGTGTGTATTCCGCCGAGACAAAGCGTTGTGTGCTTCCACTAGACCGGAAAGCTCGACGAGCTTCCCGACCGGAACAACAGCAGGTTCATGGTTTGGATCAGACCGCAGATCCTTCGACTGCGCAGCTCGCGATGAATCCGCGAGCTGCTTCGCTCAGGATGACACAATATGCAAATCTTCCGGTTAGTCCCGTTACTTTTTATCTGTAAGTGCAGCGACACCGGGGAGGGTCTTGCCCTCGAGGAACTCAAGGGACGCCCCGCCGCCGGTGGAGATGTGGCTGATCTTATCGGCAACGCCGGATTTCTGGACAGCAGCAACGGAATCACCTCCGCCAACGATGCTGGTGGCATCATGATTGGCGGCGACTGCCTTGGCGATGGCGTTTGTGCCCTTGGCGAAGGCCGGCATCTCGAAGACTCCCATCGGACCGTTCCAGACAATCGTGATGGCATCGGAGATCTCTTTGTTGAATAGATCAATGGATGCAGGGCCGATATCCAGACCCATCCAATCGGCGGGGAAGGGGCCGTCACCGGAGAAGAGCTCTGTCTTTGCATCAGCAGCGAACTTATCGGCCAGGACGTGATCGATTGGAAGAAGCAGTTTGACGCCCTTCTTTTCGGCCTTGTCGAGGGCTGCCTTTGCGATGTCGATTTTGTCTGTTTCGACGAGCGACTTCCCGGTAGTCTGGCCCCTCGCGTTGAGGAAGGTATACGCCATCCCACCGCCAATGATCAGTGTGGTGACGCGGTCGAGGAGACTATCGATGACGCCGATCTTGTCCGAGACCTTTGCACCTCCGATGATGGCGACAAATGGCTTGATAGGGTCACTGACGGCCTTGCTAAGGTATGTCAGCTCCTTTTCCATAAGAAGTCCTGCAGCTGAGACCGGAACGAAGTGGGTAACACCCTCGGTCGACGCGTGGGCGCGATGAGCGCTTCCGAAGGCGTCATTGATGTAGACATCGCAGAGGGAAGCAAGCTGCTTTGCGAAGGCAGGATCGTTCTTCTCCTCTTCGGAGTGGAAGCGGAGGTTCTCCAGCAGCAGCGGCTGACCGGCCTCAAGGTTTGCGGTCATCTCCTGGGCGATATCACCCACGCAATCCGGGGAGAAGGCAACGTTCTCGTCGTCGCCGAGGACATGATCCAGCAGCTCGCGAAGACGATCGACGACCGGGCGCAGGCTCATGGAGGGAACGACCTTCCCTTTGGGGCGGCCGAGGTGTGAGCAGAGGATCACGCGTGCTTTGCGCCGCAGGGCATACTCGATTGTGGGGATCGTCTCACGAATCCTGGTGTCATCGGTGATGCGCGGAGCGCTGCCTGAACCATCGACCGAGAGTGGCACATTGAAGTCGACACGGATGAGGACGCGTTTGTTAGTGAGGTCCAGGTCACGGATGGACAGCTTCGACATTTGCATTTCCTTTTTCTACAGAAGTTCGGTGCAGCTCAAGACGAGCGGTTTCCTTCGACCAACATCATAGCGGGTCGAACGGTCAGGGGTAGAGGTTGTAAGCCCGGTGTTCAACAACCCTATCTTTATTCAGGAATGAGTGCGTCTGCTTCGATCTCAATACGCCAACGCGGATCGAGCAACTCCTTCACAACCACCATGGTTGCTGCGGGGCGGACGAGTGAGAAGAATTTCCCGTGAATGCGTCCCGCGCTCTCCCAATCTTCTGTGCGGGTCAAAAACATGCGCGTGCGATAGACATGCTCTATGGATGAGCCTGCGTTCTTGAGAGCTGCGGCGATCAGAGTGAGGCACTGGTCGGTCTGCTCTGCAACATCCAGGTCATCGGCTCCGACGGGACCGGTTCCTGAGACGTAAACGAAGTTACCGAGGCGGACGGCTCGTGAAAATCCAATGACGGGCTCGTAAGGACTGGTGCCGGGGATGTTTTTGCGGCTGAACATGGACCTAGTTTATGCGTCGTGACCTAGATCCTGTAAGCGCTCCTCGCAGTCGCTCCCGGATCGGTTCCTCATAGTAGAGGAACACGAGGATCGAAAAGCATATCAGGAGGGCCGGGGACAACGCGGCATCCAGTCCTGGATGCGACCTGCCTACGTACTGGCGGAGAAGCTCTCGGACCGGTGACTGGAGCAGATAGATGGAGTAGCTGGCTCCTCCAAGGAGGATAAACAGCCGCGTTGAAAGCAGTTTTGCGAGCCATCCCGCGCCACAGGCGAGCCGGTAGATAGTCCATAAAAACCAAAATACAGCCGTCAAAGAGACAAGCCGAAGGGGCGGCGCTGAAGCGATGAAGGCGATCGCCGGCAGCATAACGACCATTGTGATCCAGTCGCTCTTCCAGCGATCCCTGCTATTGGGAGAACGGCCCAGAAATAGCGAACTGAGCAGCATGCCAAGCAGGAACTCCGGCAAGCGGAGCAGAGGAAGGAAGATGCCGGCCAGAGGGCTGGTCATTCCGGCATGCTGGTATGGAAGGTTTAGCAAGCCGACCAGAAGTCCGCTAAGGACCAGAAATACCCACAGCGCCGTTCGGTTCTGAAGACGCCGCACCAGTGGAAGCAGGAGAGGAAAACAGCAATAGAAGAATACTTCTACTGAGAGGGTCCATGCCTGCATGATCCACGCATAGCCGCTCGGAGAAGATGCTGGGCGCCAGCTTTGCAGCAGTGTAAAGTAGGTGAGGTCGTGTCCGTGGGGCAGATGCCGGCCGACTGCACATGCCATCGCCCCTGCAAGCAGATAAACGGGGTAGATACGGCAGAAACGCGCTACAAAGAACCGATACAGATCGCGGCCCGTCTGCAGGTTGCCAGCATAGGTATAGAACAGGATGAATCCCGAGAGTAGGAAGAAAAGACAGACTCCCAGATAGCCATGCTCTAAAAATGCCGTTACCGCGTGGGGCATATGCGCTCTGCTAGTGAACGCGGCTCCAAAATGAAAGAGCATGACGTAGAGTGCGGCGAAGAACCTCAACCCGGTTAATGCGTCGAGTGGAGGCCGACGAACCCGCTTGTTTGTGTCTGGAATAAACCCATGCTCAAGCAATTCTTCAGTTGGCATTATGGGGAAAGTCTATAGCAATCGGGAGAACGGAATGAAAAGCACAAGCAGACGCGGAAAATCCGGCGCTGGTCGCGTAGCTTCGCCCGATCCTGGAGCTTAGGGTGCCCGGTGGATGGCCCATGTGTTTTTCGGCGAGGGCGAACTTCAGGAAGGGGAGTGCGCGTGAACAACGTTAGATATTTTCCG
Source organism: Edaphobacter sp. HDX4 (assembly GCF_036877565.1). NCBI lineage: Bacteria > Pseudomonadati > Acidobacteriota > Terriglobia > Terriglobales > Acidobacteriaceae > Edaphobacter > Edaphobacter sp. HDX4. Next base: position 226,631 of record NZ_JAEDXW010000007.1, on the reverse strand, counting down.
GCGTTAAGTACTTCGTTTTAATAACGTTGTTTTACAAAAGGGATCGGCTCCGATAAAAGATTATCGGAGCCGATCCCTTTTGAAGGTGAGAAACATTTCCCTGTTTACAGGCCCTTCTTCACGAGGAAGAGGATAAGATCCTTGACGCGGTTGGAGTAGCCCCACTCGTTGTCGTACCAGCTGATGATCTTACCGGTGTTACCGATAACCTTGGTCAGCTTGGAGTCGAAGATGGAGGAGAGCGGATTGCCGCGGAAGTCGCTGGAGACCAGCTCCTCTTCGGTGTAGCCAAGAAATCCCTTCATCGGGCCCTCGGCGGCAGCCTTGATGGCGGCGTTGATGCTTTCGACCGAGATTGGCTTCTCTGCAACGAAGGTGAGGTCGACGACCGAAACGGTGGGGGTCGGGACGCGGATGGAGAAGCCGTCCAGCTTGCCTGCCATCTCGGGGATCACGAGCTTGAGGGCCTTGGCGGCACCGGTGCTGGTTGGAATCATCGAGAGGGCTGCAGCGCGAGCGCGGCGCAGGTCCTTGTGCGGTGCATCGAGGACGACCTGGTCGTTGGTGTAGCTATGAATCGTGTTCATCAGGCCGTTCACAATTCCAAAACTGTCATTCAGCACCTTCACGACCGGCGCAAGGCAGTTGGTGGTGCAGCTGGCGTTCGAGATGATGTTGTGCTTCGATGGGTCATACTTGCCTTCATTGACTCCGAGCACGATGGTGATGTCTTCATTGCTGGCGGGCGCCGAGATGATGACCTTCTTGACCGTCGAGCCAAGGTGCGCCTTCGCCTTCTCGGCATCGGTGAAGAAGCCGGTGGATTCAACGACGATCTCGGCACCGACGGAGGCCCAGTCAAGTTTCGCAGGGTCGCGCTCGGCGAAGACCTTGACCTGCTTGCCGTCGACGGCGATGAAGTCCTGCCCATGCGTGATCTCATGCTTGAGGTTGCCGAGGATGGAGTCATACTTCAGCAGGTGCGCGAGCGTGGCCGGCGTGGTCAGGTCATTGACGGCGACAAACTCGATGTCAGGGTTTCCGAGAGCGCTGCGGAAGACGTTGCGCCCGATGCGGCCGAAGCCGTTGATACCTACCTTTACAGCCATGATTACGGTTGCTCCTGTCGTTTATACGAGTTGTTGTTTACGCGTTTTTTCTATTGTAAAACGCTCAAGGGCACGCCTCTTGAATAACCGCGGAAAAGCGCCTGCCCATCAGCACCGGATGCTATCACTCTGGTGCCGGGCCCGCAAAAGATCGACATAGATCGGTGTCAGAACTGGTTCGTTGATTTGCGAGTGGGTTTGGCCGTGTGTTACAAGCGACGTATGCGCGATCTGCGCGATTGGATAAGCGAAAAAATGAGACGACGCCCAAGACGTGGACCGAATGACTCGGAGTCCACGGGCAAGAGCGGACAGGAACTGCCCGCAAATCAACCGGCACCATTGAGACCTTCGTACCCGGAGCCGGTACAAAAAGGTGAGCCGCAGCCCGTCCCGGAGCTGATCGCTGAGGTTGTCCCCGAGCCTGAGCCCGAGATACTGGCTCCGGAAGCGGAGACCGCAGCCTTTCTTCCCGTGACTCCTGAACAGAAGGTTGTTGTCGAGACGCAGCCGGATTCTGTTGCGGTTGCACCGGCTGAACAGCCAGCGATCAAATCTCCGAAGGGATATGTGGTGCTGACGATCGGGCTGCCTGGGTCCGGCAAGACGACCTGGTACAAGCGCCGCGGTGTTACGCCGCTTTCGAGCGATCTTTTGCGGACCATTCTCTTTGACGACATTACGGAGCAGCGCTACCAGGGACTTGTCTTCTCAACGCTTCGGAGCCTTCTGCGAGCGCGCCTGATTGCAAAGATGCCCTGGAACTATGTGGACGCGACGAACCTGTCGCCACATGAGCGACGGCAGTGGATCCGTATGGCGAAGAGCTTCGGCTACGAGGTGCAGGCGGTCTTCTTTGATGTTCCACTGGCGGTCTGCATGGAACGCAACAGCAAGCGCGACCGCGCCGTCTCCGATGAGGTCATGCTGAAGATGGCCGAACGCCTGCGTCCTCCGAGCTTCAAAGAGGGATTCGACAAGATCACGATCGTTCGTGTGAAGGGACAGCCCGGAACCACTGGCGAGCCTGCTGTAGCTGGACCGCAAAACGGGGCGACGACTGACCCGGAGGCGGCGCAGTAGAGATCCTAGACGCGGTAAAGTAAACAGCATGCCCACGGCCGGCGTTGAGTTCGCGAAGGTGAGCTATTCGCCGGAAGGTGGGCATCTTGTTTTGCGCGATATCTCGCTGGCACTCGCTGCCGGGACGACTACGGCTCTGCTCGGTCGCAGCGGATCGGGCAAGACGACGCTGCTGCGGATGGTGAACGGTCTGGTGCAGCCGACGGCGGGCGAGGTCCGGGTGGAGGGGCACGTCGTGACCTCGATGCGAGCCCCGAAGGATCTGGTCCGGTTGCGCCGCGATATTGGATACGTCATCCAGGAGACCGGCCTCTTCCCGCATATGACGATCGAGCGCAACACTGCTCTTGCATTGGAACTGGCGGAGAAACCCCATTCTGAACGAGAGAGCAGGGCACGAGAGTTGATCGGGTGGGTCGGCCTGGACTTCGACGGGCTGCGAAACCGGTTTCCTTGGCAGCTTTCCGGCGGCCAGAAACAGAGGGTTGGACTCGCTCGGGCGCTGGCCCTCGATCCGAGTGTACTTCTGATGGACGAGCCTTTTGGAGCGCTTGATCCACTGACGCGCTCTGAGATGCAGACGATGCTCAAGAAGCTCCTTCAGCGACTCAGCAAAACAGTTCTGCTGGTGACTCACGATCTTGAGGAGGCTCTGTATCTAGCCGATAGAGTGCTCATTCTTGCGGAAGGACAAGTGGTCGCAGATCTGCCTTCCGCGGAGGTTTCCAGGTCGGCAAACCCTCATGTAAGAGATTATCTATCTGTCGTACGTCACAAGAGCGAAAGATGATAGCTACCCTTCAGCGGCATGGCTGGGAGATCGCCCGGTTAACCTTCGAGCATCTCTGGCTTACGGTGATCGCCATGTTGTTCGCCATACTGGTTGGCATCCCTCTCGGAGTTTTGTTGACCCGGCGAAGGCGATGGGCGCGCCCCGTTATCGGCTTCGCAAATGTCATTCAGACGGTCCCGAGTCTGGCTCTCTTTGGTCTGCTGCTCCCGGTGCCGTGGCTGGGAGAGAACGCTGCGCGCCTGGCAATCGTGGCTCTGATCGCCTATGCCCTCCTGCCCATTCTGCGCAATACCTATGCCGGGATCGACAGCGTCAGTCCCGAATTAAGACGTGTCGCGGATGCGATGGGAATGACGGGCTGGCAACGTTTGCGCATGGTAGAGCTTCCGATTGCAGGGAGCATTATCCTGGCCGGAGTTCGTACAGCGACAGTGATCTGCGTTGGTGTGGCGACGATAGCGGCTGCCATCGGTGCTGGTGGACTCGGGGAGCTGATATTTCGCGGCGTCGCTAGTGTGGACAATGGGCTGGTGCTTGCAGGCGCGATCCCAGCGGCCCTGCTTGCCCTCACCGCAGATGCAGGCTTGGGATGGATCGAAAAGAAGCTGGCGGTGCGCCAGGGATGAGGTCTGGATCGCCCAAGCACGCCGCGTCCTGGTTGAGCGATGTCGCGTGGGCGAGTGCGAGCTTTCTTTTGCTCTTGTGCGTGGCCTGTGCTCCGCCTCGATCTTCCCGGGTCACAATTGGAGCAAAGAATTTCACTGAACAGGTCGTTCTGGGTGAGCTGCTGGCGCAGGAGATTGAGGCTGTCACAGGCCAAAAGGTAGAGAGAAGGTTCTATCTGGCGGGGAGCTACATCTGCCAGCAGGCGTTGGTGAGCGGCCGGATCGATGGCTACGTGGAATACACCGGCACGGCGCTGACAGCGATTCTCAAACAACCGTTACCGCCCGTCGGCCAGCGTGAGGCAGCTTCTGTCTTCAAAACGGTACAGCGCCTGTACGAACAGCGCTATCACATCCGTGTGGAGAGGGGGCTTGGGTTTGAGAATACGTTCGCCATGGTGGTGAGAGGCGATCAGGCGCGACAGCTGGGGCTCAAAACTATCTCCGACGCCGTTCCCTATGCACACCAGATGCGACTGGGCGTGGGGTACGAATTTGAAGAGAGACCCGATGGATTGCGAGGGCTTGAGACTACGTACGGCCTGAAGTTCGCCGATGATCCGCGCACTATGGACCTGGGGCTGCTGTACCGTGCGCTTTCGACCGGTCAGGTGGACATGATCGCGGGTAATTCGACCGACGGTCCAATACGGGCACTAGGCCTGGTCGCTCTCGAAGACGACAAGCACTACTTCCCCCCTTATGAGGCAGTTCCGCTATTCCGGGAAGACTCCCTGGTACGTCATCCTGAGATCCAAACAGCGATGGATCGGCTTGCGGGCAAAGTGAATGCAGGCGAGATCCGCGAGATGAACGACGAGGTCGATGGGCAACACAGGGACGTGACCCAGGTCGTTCGTAAATTCAGGAGCAGCAAGGGACTCTAACGGCGGCAATCTTCGAAATTTGACTGAACAGACCGGAGTGCCACTTCGGGCGAGAGCGTTCAGCATTGCCTTTGTGGTCTATTCGACCCGGAGGTAAGGAGATGAAAGAGATTCGTGTGATTGCGGTGTCTACCGAGACGGTGAAGAAGGTGCTGGCGACGAAGAGCTCCCCTGGATATGGCCATCCGGCACATACGGAAGTAGCGCGTGGTCATGGTCCCTGCCGGCATTGTCTTAAACCATTTCGCATCGGCGAGGAGAACAGGACACTGTTCACGTTCAATCCGTTCTCCATGCTGGCCGCCATACCAGCGCCGGGTCCGATCTTTGTTCATGCTGAGCTTTGCGAAAGATTCGATGAGGAGAGTGGCTATCCGGAACAGCTCGTGATGTATCCCGTTGTGCTGGATGGATACGATGGAGAACAGCGGCTGCTTACGCAGAGGAGAGCCGTTCCGGGGCAGCAGCAGCCCACCATCGCCAGCATCTTTGAGGATGCGGCAGTAAGGTATGTAATAGTTCGTGAAGGTGAGGCGGGGTGTTTTGATTTCCGCGTGGAGAGGATGGAGGTGTCGTGATGGTGGAGATGGTTGAACCCTGGTTGCGGGGAACGCGCACGGAGATCGACGCCGTTCGACGTGCTGTCCTTCATGCTCTGGAACTGGCCGCTGAGGACATTGCTCGATGGAGTGAGCCGTTGAATGGAGACGAGCTGGAATCCCGTCCATTGGGATTGCCATCAGTGGGATTCCAGGTGCGCCACATTGCCCGCTCGCTGGATCGTCTTTTGACCTATGCGGAGAACCAGAAGCTCACTGCGAGGCAGTTGAAGCTTCTGGAGACGGAAGACGAAATCGTCGATCGGGAATCAACGTTGATGGAGTTCGCCGAGGCGATCGAGGTCTCCACAAAACGTGTCCTTGCCTTTTCGGAGAAGAGCTATGAGCAGGCAAGGACCGTCGGAAGGAAGAATCTGCCGACCACGGTAGGAGGCCTTCTGGTGCACTGTGCGGACCACACCCAACGCCACGTTGGGCAGGCGATTACGACAGCAAAGGCCGTGTTGGCGCTCCGGGGTTCATGACAGGTCAATGTTTTCCATTGAGCAGATTGCCAAGAGCGTTGCTCAATGAGTTAGACGGGGAGTTAGACGGGCTCTGCTGATTGGTCTTCCGACTGTTACCGGTGAAGGCCGAGGCGCCGCTGCTGAGGGCGCCGCTCAGGTTGGGAGCGAAGGTCGGGTTGGAGGTTGTCCCACCGATGGCGACAGGAATGCCATTGCGCATCGCCGCCGTTGCGATGCTGCCTGCGCTTCCTGCAGCGCCTCCACTTGGGATCATCCCCATTAGCTGTCCAGCTATTCCGCCAACTCCAGGAGCCGCGCCGGACGCTCCGCCGCCGACCAGTCCTGTCAGTTTGAGGATGACGTTGTAGTTCAATGCGCCGGATGCAGCCACAGTTCCATTCCCACTCGCTGTTCCCAGAGCGGGGACATCTACCAGAACATTGTCGGTACGGACGTTTCCATCGGTTACCCGGATGTCAGCCGACAGGGAGCGGATCGCTGTGGCCGAGCCAGTCTTGGCTCCTGTAAGCGCCGTTACTGTCGAAAGCTTTGACCCAAGATCAAACCCGGCAAGATTGGTGTTCTCAAGGCGAATAGGTCCGCTGATGATTGGATTTGCAGTGGAACCAGTGACATCCAGGTTGGCGGTCAGGGTTCCACCCTGAAGTCGAGAGCCGCTGGGAAGATGAATTCCGACGGAAGGAAGAAAGGCTTCTAACTCATCGATAGGGAGCGACTTACCCGATAGCTGGAGGTTAATGGCTGTCGTGGGTCCGCTGGTCTGATAGGTTCCATTGAGGTTAATTGCGGCACGCCCGACGGTCAGCGTTGCCCTTTGGATCTGGCCGGTCATAGCCTGCATGTTCTGCGAGAGCGTCATCTGGAGATCAACCGGTTTTGTGGACGGGGATCCATTCCGGGCCAGCTGAAGGTTTTGCGCATTGGCGGAAACATTCGCGTTGAGGGTTTTTCCGTCGGAGAGCGCTTTGATGTCGGCGCTCGCAAGACCGCTGATGCCGGCCTCCGGTGCGACGAGCCCGCTCGAAGCAAGATCGATGTGATTGAGAGCTGCATGCAGATTGAGAGGGGTCGCGGAGGTATCGTCATAGTTGACAGGGCCCGCGGTGCCGTCGGCACTGAGAGAACCTCCGCCGGGCACTTGGGAGGTCAGCTTCAGGGGAGAAGAGCCTGTGGGAGATAGATTGCTGACTTCTGCGTTCAACTGCTGGTATACAGCCGGCTTCGACTGGCCCGCAGTCAGCAGCGAAACGGTTCCATTCTTGACCTGGAGATGGTCCGCAACCAACGTGCTGAGCATGTCATTGTTGTCAGGTGCCTTTGAGGGTGGTGGAGCTGCCGTCGGAGCGGCCTTACGCACGATGGTGAGATTGGGTGTGTCCACATTGAGACTGGTGACGTGAAGCTGTTGTCCATTCCAGGTGGTTTCGACGTCAATGGCATTGATGTTTCCCGTGATCCCAGCCGATGTCTGGAGAAAACCAGCGGCGACAGGGTCAAGATGCTTAATTGTCAGCTTCGCTCCAAAGGGAGTAAGTGACGCGTCTGTGGCGTTAATGGGACCGGCATTTCCGTTGAGAGTTACAGCGCCATCACCGGGAAGGTGAGCCGAAAGACTGAAAGGAAAGGCCTTGTCCAAGGCGAAGTTCTTCGCGTTCAGGTCGACCTTGTCGTAGGTGCGCTTAACCGCTGCTCCTGTTCCTGCAGTGGACTCCGTCGAGACGTTTACCTGTCCATTGCTTACCTGAACGCTGCTTATCGTAACGCCGGTCATGGAACCTGATTGATCTTTTGGAGTTGAGGATTTCGCCGATGCGGCTCCGATGGTGGAGTAGTTCCAGGTTCCATTTGCGTGCCGGATCAGATTGATCTTTGGACCGTTGATTGAAAATCCGGTGACGTGAACCTGTTTGCTGAAGATCAGCGGAATCATCTCTACCTTGATCGAGACCCCCGCAGCTTGAAGGAAGGGCTGATTGCTGAAGGCAGGATCGTCCGCGACGATGGCATTTTGGGCGACGAGGCCTCCAGACCAGACAGACAGGTCGAGCTTGCCCAACGTAACCTTCCTGCCAAGTGAGGTAGAGAGTTCGTTTTCGATCCGCGCTCTAAAGGCATCCGCATTGAGAAAGAAGGGAATGGCGACGATAACAAGAACCACGAGCAATGCGATGCTGCCGAGAACGATGAGAAGGGTTCTATGACGAGCTGCCATGGCCAAGATCCTTTTCGGGCGTAAAGCCTGTAAATGCGATGCTCATCCCGCTGGCATGGGTGCACGGAGGCTGACGGCCGCAGGGCTCTAAATCGCTCTTTTTCTCTAGTTTTTCTCTTGTGCTGGGCGTTTCAATGACGTCATCAGATCACAAACTCTGAAAACAGGGAGAGAATTTGATCCGGTTGACTATCTTGTACCGCAGAGGGTGGCTATATCAGCTGACCAGATGGCCCATCTTCTCGCGCTTCGTTTGAAGATACCGTTCGTTCGTAGGTTCAGAAGGAACCTCGGCGGAGATACGCTCCGTGACCTGGATGCCAGCCTGCTCGAGAGCTTCGACCTTTGCCGGATTATTGGTGATCAGCCGTACCGCGGAAAGGCCTAGTTGCTTAAGGACCTCGGCCGGAAGTTCGAACTCGCGGCAATCGGCCTTGTAGCCAAGCTCAAGATTGGCCTCAATGGTATCCAGTCCCTGGTCCTGAAGCTCGTAGGCGCGAAGCTTGGCCATCAGACCAATGCCTCGTCCTTCCTGCTGTTCGTAGAGCAGGATGCCGGAACCTGTTTCGGAGATGATGGCGAGAGCAAGCTCAAGCTGCTGGCGGCAGTCGCAGCGCAGGGAATGGAAGACATCTCCGGTGAGGCACTGAGAGTGAATCCGGACGATGGGAGGAACGCTGTGAATGTCACCCATAACGAGCGCGACGGCACCTTCCACGCGGCGGGCGGGCGCTGGCAGGGCATCGTTACAAGGCTCAGGGTTGTCGATGATGCCTTCGAAACCGAGAATGCGGAAGTGTCCCCAGCGGGTGGGGAAAGCGGCATCGGCGACCTTGTTAACAGCGGTGAAAGGCATCTGCCTCTGATTATACGGTTTGCTGCTCACCAGTATTAGATTCTCAGGATTCGTGAACGATGCAAGAGGGACCCGGGCATCTGCAGGTATAGGCCACGCTTCATGGTGCCGGAATGGCAAGAGCGTAAAGTAAGAATGTGGTGCATGTCTCTCAATCTCTGATTCTGATCACCCTGCTGGTCGAACTGGGCGTTGCAGCGGCGGTATCAAGCTCGCTGGCCCGGTCCCGGAGGTTTAAGGACGCGCTTCTGGCTGCAAGAAGGACTCCGCTGCAAAAGTTTGAGCTGGCGGCAATGATCTGCGCACCATTGGTCTTGGGAGTGCTCGTCCGCGTCAAGGTTCCGAACTTTCTGGCGGCGGACCTCTCCTTTGCAACCACATTTCTGCTTGGGATTCTGCTGGGCCCGGTGGCGGCTATGGCCGGCGGGACGGCACTGGCGATCCCTTCGGTTCTTCATCACGAGTACTGGGCGCTGCCGGTCAACCTGACCGTTGCGGCGGCAGCAGGAACATTCGCCCGCTTTGCCGATGCGGAAGATGTCTGGTCTTTCTCGCCGATGATCGACCTGAGTATTTATCGATGGATCAGGAGAAATCTGCAGCGGCCTCACCTTGATCGTCAGGTTCTTCTGCTGGTCGTTATTGCCGGGATGCAGTTCTGCGCGAGCGTGCTGTCGTGGATCAATCCTCGAAGATATTTCAGTCTCCACTCAAAAGAGTGGTGGGTCGAGTTGCTGATCTGCGCGAATGCGCCGATCGTCGTTGGCATTCCGCTGAAGATATGGAATGCAATACGGGTCGAGAGGCAGTTAGAGGAGCAGGGTAGGCTACTTCTTGAGGCGCGGCTGGATGCACTGCAACGCCAGATCAATCCGCACTTCCTCTTCAATACGCTGAACTCGATCACCTCGCTGGTGCGGTCCCAACCCGAACTGGCGCGAGAGATGATCGTAAAGCTGGCAAATATCCTCCGCGTACTGCTGAAGGATCGTGACGCTTTTGTTCCCTTCAGCGAAGAGCTTGCCTTCACCGATGACTACCTCGACATCGAGGTGGTGCGTTTTGGGCCAAAGCTTCAAGTGGTGAAGGAGATTGCGCCGGAGACTCTGGACGTTGTCGTGCCCGGGATGCTGCTGCAGCCGCTGATAGAGAACAGCATCAAGCATGGCCTGGAGCCGAGGATCAGCGGAGGAACGATTACCCTCCGAAGCAGGATTGATGATGACGGCTTGATGGTCATCGAGGTTGAAGATGATGGCGTGGGAATGTCGATCGAGCGCAACCAGGTTTCGGGGGCAGAGTCACTGGTGAGGCAGGGAGCCGGCATCGGCATGAAGAACGTTCGCGAGCGTATGGAGGTCCAGTACGGCAGCATGGCAAATGTGGAGGTCAACAGCAGGCCGGGACGTGGCACCAAGGTTACGCTACGGATGCCTATACTCGAAGCGAAGATGTGGTCGCAGAGTGGGAGGCATGTGCTGGAGGCTGCCGTGAGTGCGATGGACGACGTAATAGGCCGAGCGACGCGGACGCGCGGATAGAAGAACCTTGGTACAGACAACGCTTCGCGGTCGATCTACGCGTTTCGTTCGAGAACGCGACGGTAGTACTCCTCGTAGAGGGGAATAATGCGTGTGGCGCAGAACTGTTCCTGTGCCGTGCGGCGTGCAGCCTGGGAGATGACCTCGAGGCGGGAGGGATTGCGGAGGACATCGATCGCGGAGGCTGCCATGCCATCCACATCTCCAACCTCGAAGAGAAAGCCGTTTTGTTTGTCTTCGATCAACTCGGGTACGCCGCCGACCCTTGTTGCGATTGCAGGAACACCGCAGGCCATTGCTTCCAGAGCTGCCAAGCCGAAGGATTCCATCTCGCTCGGCATCAGCATGAGGTCTGCAACCGGCAGCAGGTCGTGAACATTATCCTGCTTTCCGAGAAAGTGGATCCTGTCCTGGACGCCATAGCGAAGCGCCAACTGCTCGGCGGAACTGCGGTCGGGACCGTCTCCAATCAGCATCAGACGGGCGGGAATCGTCTGTGCTACCCGGGCGAAGACCGCGATCACATCCAGGACACGCTTGACCGGACGGAAGTTCGAGAGGTGGACGAGAAGATGTTCGCCTGGTTCGGCGAAGCGAGGACGCATCTCGGCCACCAGGTCCGGGCGGCGAACGTAGAGGTCGCAGTTGACGAAGTTTCGGATCACTTCGATCTCGCCGTCGATGTGGAAGGCCTCGCGAGTGCGCTCGCGCAGATGTGCGGAGATAGCCGTCACTCCATGGGATCGCTCGATGCCGAATCGTGTGATTGGAAGATAGGAGGGATCGAGTCCCACCAGGGTGATATCGGTGCCATGCAAAGTCGTAATAAAAGGAAGCCGGCGACGGCGAGCTGGCACGGAGTGAGATTCGATCATCTCGCTGGCCAGCAGGGCGCTGACCGAGTGCGGAATGGCGTAGTGCACGTGCAGCAGGTCGAGTGCATAGAAATCCGCAACCTCCGCCATCCGGGTCGCCAGTGCAAGATCGTACGGGGGATACTCGAAGAGAGGGTACGTCGAGACGGAGACCTCGTGGAAATGGATATTCGCCTCTCGTCCAGTGAGGCGAAATGGCTGAGACGAGGTGATGAAGTGGACCTGATGCCCCCGTGCCGCCAGTTCGATTCCGAGCTCTGTAGCTACTACGCCTGAACCACCATAGGTTGGATAGCAGGTGATGCCGATCTTCATCGTGGCTCCTGAGAGTCGCGCCGGGAGGGCGGTGGATGGTGGCGGCGAACCGCAGATCCTTCGGCTTCGTCCATGGCGATGACACTGCCTTGGACTTCGCTCAGGAGGACACGTTTCGCGGAAGGGGCAGATCGAAGCGATCGTTGTCTGCGAGTACGTTGAGGCTACCGTAGTGGATGAGCATAGGCGCGTTTGGTTGCGAGAGTCTTGCGGGAATGGCGCTGAGGAGAGCCTGCATCTCGACTTCCCGATGCGAGCGGAGGCGGGTAGTGACGCGGTCGAGATCGCGATCGTTGTAGCCGGGATGGCAGACGAGCTCGAAGATTCCGGTTTCTGGCATTGCCTTCAGGATTTCGTTCAGCGTGGAGGAGTTGAGGTTGCCGGTAGCGGAGACTCCGAGGGTTCCATCAGTAGTGACGACCCTGCTCTGTTGAAGTTGCGGTTGGCGCTCGAAGGCGGGGCGAAGACGGTTGATTAGATGGATCTGCAGTCGGCGCTTAAGGTCGGCGTGCGCGAGCCGCTGCGTGAAGGCGGGTTCGAATGGATTTCGGATAGCAGCGATGTTGTTGCGCTCGAGTACACGGAGCAGAGGGCGGGTGACAGCCGGAAAGAGGTGGGTGTGCTTATGGGTGTCGATGTGAGTGATGGCGATGCCGGCTTGTTGCAGCTTGGCGATCTGGGCTTCGGCCTCGCGCTCGATGTCGGCCTCGCGGATGCGGCCTCGGAGAAGGTCGCGGACGAAGTCGAGCAGCGAGGAACGGAAGCTCTTGCCGCCCGGGACAACGAGGGACGGGATGGTCTCAGGAGGAGAGGCGGGGATGCCGTCAGTGAGAACGACGTGGCAGCCGATTCCGAGAGACGGGAGCCTACGGGAGATGGCGACAGCGTCGTCGAAGGCGGGGCCGGTGGCCATGAGGGTTGCGGAGGTCAGAACGCCGGCTTTGTGGAGCTCGGCGATCGAGCGATTGATGCCTGGGGTCAGGCCGAAGTCGTCTGCGTTGATGATGAGGCGCGAGGGCATGGAGATGAAGACGGCCAGCGCAACCTACATGCCGCCTGCACTACTTTAGCAGGTGGCCGAACCGCGTAGAGAGGAGGGAAGAGGTGCCACAACTCCACAATCCCAATAGCAAATCCCAGCTGAGACTGGCTGGTTCGTCGCATCCCCTGATGGTTCCCATCTCGGTTCATATTGAAGGCGGCCGATGTTCCGCCAAGACACACTTCGTTGTTCCGTATGTACAGTGCTCGGTGTGGCGAAGGAGGTCTCGATCGATCTGACGCTCGTGGGAGGGATCGAAGAGGTCCCGTAACGCTGAGGATGGCTTAGTTCAGCTGTGGGAGGCTGCGTCGCTGGGGTAGGAATCGACTGTGGGTGTGCCGTTCTGCTGATGGCGGCTATTCTCGCGGAGTGCTACGAGGAACATCCCGGAGAAGGTCAGGAGGATGAGGAGTGCGGCTTGCATGCCGTGAAGCTGACCGGCATCTCCGGAGAGAAGACCAAGCCCGACGAAGACGAAGAAAAGATGAGCGCAGAAGACTTCGAGCGAGGCCTTTCCCAAGGTGAGGAACGGCTCGACGCAGACCATGCGCTTGACGACGCTGCGCGATCCGTAGAGGAAGATCGCGAAGGCGGCCAGATTGAGTAGGCGAAGCGGGCCGATCTGCCACTTATCAAGCTGGAGGCCAAAGAACTGCTGTGAGAGCTGCGGCCCGAACCAGGAGTGTCGAACGCCCATAAAGAAGAGGCAGACAGCTGCACTGACGAAGTAGATGGCGCGAGGGAGCCGGTTGAAGGGCAGATCGCGCTCTGCAATCGAGGCGCCGATCCAGAGGCCGAGAACCCAGACAAGCTGCCAGGCGAAGAGATTGAATGCGCCGGTCTCCTGCAGGGGGATATGGAGGTGCGTGGCTCGGACAACGAGGTCATGCACCCAGGTCCTTAGTCCGAACTGTGCCAGCAGCCATATGCTTCCGCTGGCAGTGAGGATCCAGCCCCATCCCCTTCGAGCTGCGAAGAGGAGCAGTGGCGGCGTGGCCACCATGAAGACGATGTAGATGGGCAGAATGTCGAGCAAGGGTGGGCAGTAGATCAGCAGCACGGAAGAGACGATGGCTGAGAGTGGATGCGCGAGGTAGTAATTCAGTAAATTGACGAGCGCGGCGCGATGCGTATGAGACGCCACGGATGCCGCAATGGTGAAAGCGAAGAGCAGCATGAAGAGGTGATAGCCGTAGATCCGGAGGCTGCGCTTCCAGATCTTGTCGCGCATCTGCTGCGGGTCCTCGACGGTTCGGCGGATGGAGAGCATCGCCAAGAGGAGGCCGGAGAGAAAGACGAACCCTTCGGCGGAGGAGACGAAACCGAGGGGCTGATTGAAGTAATCGCTCAGGCGGGTAGGCAGATGATTCAACGTCATCCAGACAAGAAAGAATCCGCGGAGGGCGTCGAGCTCTGGCCTGCGCCTGGAGGGAGCGGGATGGGAAACGGGCGTCGATGCTTGCTCTAATCCGATTGCCACCGGCGTGCGCTCCTGTCTGTAAGACGCAGTCAGGAGACCGATGTTGCGTTCCTGCGTTCTGTTTGATGAGCGGGAAGGGATTCGGTTGCCGAGATGCTGATGGTATCGAGCAAGTATCCGCCTGGCCGAGGTAGGCAGTTTTCGTGCATCTTTATAAACGGAGGCATGAGGAATGGTTCTGAGGACGACGAGCAGGGAATGGGTGATCTGCCCAGGCTGTGGAGAAAAGCATGGAGACTGTGGCGACTGGGTAAAAAGCATGCCACACCGGGAGTTATGTGCCTGCGGAGTGGAGATGCTTTGCTGGTTTGAGAACGAGATTACGTATCACGCTGAGATTGTTGGGAAACCGAAACAAATCTTCAAAAAGAAGGCGAAGAACAAAAAGCGGAAAGCAGAGACGAAACTTCTGAAGAAAAAGGGTGGGAAGAAGAAGTGATGCCGGTGTGGCCGGAGCTTAGGACTTGAGTCCGAAGAGGACATGCTCCATTTGTAAAAGAAACATTGAAGGCTCAAGATGCTGGGAAAATCTCGAAACCCGTCTACCTCATAAGCTGATGCTTGTGAGGTATTTCATTTTCATCATTAGGGAATATTTGGTGGGCAGAGAGGGATTCGAACCCCCGACATCCTGCTTGTAAGGCAGGCGCTCTAACCAGCTGAGCTATCCGCCCACTCCGTGAAGAGCGACAGAATCAAGTGTATGTGACAGATGCGATAGATGCAATCTGGGTGTTCCTGCCCACCTCAGGATTTGCCAGCCGGTGAGGTGTGGGATATCTTCATCGATTGTGCCGCTAAAAGCCTCATACGAAAGGATCGATGATCCATGGGAATACGTTTGCATTTCTGGGGGGCCGCGCGGACGGTCACGGGATCCTCGCATCATCTGGAGTGTGCAGGGCGCCAGATCCTGCTGGACTGCGGGCTCTTTCAGGGAAGACGGCAGGAGACTCAGGAAAAGAATCTCCACCTTGCAATGACGGCGGAGGAACTGGCTGGTCAGAATGGAGAGCCATTGAGCGCGATCGTTCTGTCGCATGCGCACATCGACCATAGCGGCAATCTTCCTGGCCTGGTGAAACAGGGATATCGCGGGCCTATCTATGCAACTCCGTCGACAATCGATCTCTGTGATCCGATGTTGAAGGACAGCGCTCATATCCAGGAGGGCGACGCAGACTTTATGAACCGCCGGAGGCAGCGTCGCAAGATGGTCGGCACACCTATGGGAGCAGAACCGTTTGCGCCGCTCTACACGCAGACTGACGCGGAACAGGTGATGCGTCAGATGCGCCCGGTCAGTCTCCATGAGCCGACTCTGCTGGCTTCGTCCACCCAGAAGGAGGGATTCAAGGTAACCCTATCGAACGCCGGACACATGCTGGGCTCGGCCTGTGTTCTAGTGGATGCCGTGGAAGATGGGCAGAAGACGCGTCTCCTTTTCTCAGGCGATGTCGGCAGAAAAAACCTGCCGATTATCCGCAATCCCGATGAGGCTCCGGCTGCCGACTACCTGATCATGGAAAGCACCTATGGCAACCGGCTCCACCAGCCAGTCGGTCCCGTGAAACAGAAGCTCGCGAGGTTGGTGACCCGTACCGCAGCACGCGGTGGCAAGATCATCGTTCCCGCATTCGCCGTTGAGCGAACTCAGCAGCTGATCATGTTGCTCCATCAGCTTGTGCAGGAGAAGCTGATACCCGAGATGCCGATCTTTGTAGACAGTCCCCTGGCGACCAAGGTGACCGATGTGTTTCGAAGACATACGGAAGACTGGGATAGAGAGATCTGCAAGTTCTACCAACAGGGTCTCGACCCATTCAAATGGGAGAATGTACGGTACACGCAGACGGTTCAGGAGAGTAAGGCACTTAATGACTTGCGCCTTCCCTGCATCATCATGTCAGCCTCAGGCATGTGCGAGGCAGGCAGAATTCTTCATCATCTTAAGAATGGGATCGAGGACCCACGCAACCTGATCCTGATTACGGGCTATCAAGCTGCGAATACCCTGGGACGGAAGATCGTCGAACGGCTTCCGGAGGTGAATATCTTTGGCGAGCCGATGCGTCTGCGAGCCGAGGTTGACTCTATCGGTGAGCTAAGCGGACACGCGGACCAGTCGGAGCTTCTGAGCTGGATGGAACCCGTGGTAAAGACACTGAAAAAAGTCTTTCTTGTGCACGGGGAGCCCATGGCGCAGCAAGCACTCAAGCAGGAGATCAGTAGTCGCTACGGGCTGGAAGTAATCTGTCCTGCCCGCGGAGATCGGTTCGAGGTGAGTTAGCGCCTGCGCTGCTATCCCGCTTGCTTCACCCGACCAAGCAGCTCAGGATCACGAAACGCTTCTGTCCCGCCGGGCCGAAGCGTTGAAATAGCTGCCGCCAGATTTCCCTTGGCTGCACAAGCCTCCGGCGAGTCCCCCTGAACGAAGCGCGACAAAAACCCGGCATCGAAGCTATCGCCCGCCCCTATGGTATCGACAGGCGTCACTGCCGCAGCAGGAATGGTCCAGCGCTGTTGCCCCTGTTGAACGATCGATCCCTGGGCGCCACACTTGACCGCGACGATCGGGACCCGCTCCGCCAGCCACTCGATCGCCTCTCCCAGGTCATCCCTATGGGCCATCCTCCGAGCCTCATCCTCGTTCGGCAGCAAGACGTCGATTACAGGCAGCATAGCTGTGAACGCGTCGCCCCAAAGGTTTTCAGGATCGTCGTTCGTATCGAGCGAGACCGTCATGCCCTGGTCACGAAGATTGCGGCAGAGTCCGGGCAGGCCTCGTTGCAGGCCCTTCTGCAAAAAAAACGATGAAACGTGGAAGTGCTTCGCCTGCGCGAGGTAGTCGACGTCCAGCTCTTCCGTTGTAAGCTCAGCCATAGTTCCGGGGTAGGTCAGAATGTGGCGCACGGAACCGTGATGGAGAAGAATCGTGACGCCAGTCTGTGTTCCGTCAACCGCCTGGATGCAATGGGAGAGATCGACGCCAGCTTGCTGCAGCCTATCAAGCGCCACCACTCCCATCTCATCACGGCCCACCTTACCGACCAGGCCGACTCTGCTGCCCAGGAGCGCAAGGTTATGGGCCAGGATGCCGGAGGAGCCTCCCAGCGTGAGCTTGAAATCTTTCGCCAGAAGCTCTCGCTCGGTTGGCATCTGGCGAGGGAGACCATAGAGAATCAGGTCGAGATTGATATCCCCCGCAATGGTGACATCGAAGGTCTTCATAGCTGCTAGAAGGTGACCACTCGACTCAGGTTTTGCGGATTGTCCGGATCCATCCCCTTGGCCAGACCGCGGTAGCTGCCGAAGAGTTGCCCCCAGACAACGTAGATGACGAGCCGGGCGATCTCCGGTACCGATAAGCCAAGTTCGATCAGGAGATCTGAGGAATCCCGGAGAGAAGGTATAGCCGTATTGGTTACGGCCATCGTCGCCGAGCCCAGCCCCTTCATCTCGCGCAACACTGCGGCCTCTGCTTCCAGGCCGGATTCAGAGATCAAAGCGCCCACCAGTGTTTTGGGTCCTGCAATCGACTTGGGACCATGCCGGAACTCCAACGTGTGGAAGTACTGCGCATAGGTGCTTGAGGACTCCATGACCTTCAAAGCCGTCTCCGACGCGATGGAGTAAAGCGGACCCTGCCCCAGGAAGGCGACATCCTCGACTTCGGTCTGAGCGAAGGCTTCAACCCTGGGGGTGTAGATGTCGAGAAGGCGCTGCAATTCCCCAGGGAGGGTCTTCAATGCGTTGAGAAGATCCCTTCTTCCTGCCAGCGTTCCTGCCAAGTATTGCAGCCCCAGCAGCATGGAGGTGAATGAGGACGTCATCACGGTGCTTTCTTCCGCAACGGGCATCTTCAGGACGCGGGGTGTCATCTCCTTCAACTCGCGACCGTCGCATGTGACCGCAAGAAAAGATACCCCCTGCGACTGAAAGTATTCGGCCACCTGAAGGATCTCCGAGGTGTGACCCGAACGGGAGATCAGGATGGGGAAATAGGGTCGATGGCCATAAGGAAGCGCCATGGAGCGGAACAGAAGGATCTCCGATGCCGGCATGGCGCGCGCTGAGACATTCAGCAGAAGACTAAGGCTGCATGCAGCAGCCTGGGCGAGATAGAAGCTCGTACCGCAGCCAACAAAGATCCATTCTGCACGCTCCGGCTCACGCCCTGCCGTCAAGCCGCTCAGGTCTGTCTGTTGCAGTAGAGACAGACAGTCGCTCCAGACCTGAGGCTGGTTCTGGATCTCGCTCAGGGTCCGTACCTGTCGGTGCATAGAAAACTGGCCTCCGTAATCGCTTACGCTTGTTCGATGATAATTAAGAAATGAAACGTAACAAAAATAAACCCAGGTTTCGATAATAAGTTACCTGAAAGAAATCTCAAGCCAAGATGACCTCTACTCCTACCTCCTTGAGGACTTCTGCATCCTGATTGCGGATCTTGGAGTCCGTGATCACGGTGTGCACGGCGGTAGGAGGAACGATCAGGGACAGAGTCCGGCGGCTGAACTTGGTGGAATCGCAGACAGCGACGACCCGGCGTGCCGAGGCAATCATCGCTCGATTCACCCGTGACTCAAGAACGTTCGGGGTGGAGATCCCAACGGCTGAATCGAAGCCGTCCACTCCCAGAACAGAATGTCTGCGTGGATCTCCCGAAGCATCTCTTCGGCCAGTGGACCCACGACCGACAGGGCATTCTTTCGGACCATTCCCCCAATCAGGATGATGTCGAACTTCGTTGTAACCAGATCGGAGACGATGTTGATCAGAGACGAAAATTTAAGTGCGCGCGAATAATTCGTCGCCGCTTTATGTGCGAAGATTCGTCTTCCTGTGCTTCGAAGAGGTATGTTTCTTTGGAGGCACGATTGATACGTATGGCAGATTCGAACGACAAGTTCGTGGATATGGTTACCGCAACGGCTGAGGTCGACCTGCGATTGAGCGACTTCCATCCCCGCTCTGCTCTAAACACAGAGGAGCATATCATCCTCAAGCCCAGATATCCGGCGATCGACTATCACAACCATCTCGACTCCACTCATCCACACGAGGTGCTTGCGATCATGGATCGCTGCGGAATTGAGCACGTGGTCAACATCACCATGCAGGTTGGGCAGGCGGCTCTCGATGTAATGGATCGGTTCCACAAGGCAGCTCCGGATCGATTTTCCTCCATTGGGTGGATGGATTGGAGCGGAGTTGAACGAAAGGATTTCGCTGCTGTCACCATCGAACGGTTGAAGCGAATGGTGGATCACGGTGCCTGCGGGATCAAATTCTGGAAGGATCTCGGCCTGACTCTGCGCGGCCCGGACGGTAAACTCTTACGGATTGACGACGAGCGTTTCGCTCCTGTCTTCAGCTTCTGCGGCGAGATTGGCCTGCCGGTGATGTTTCACACCGCGGACCCGACGGCGTTCTTCGATCCCATTGATGAATACAACGAGCGCTACGAGGAACTGGCAGCGCATCCGGACTGGGGTTTTCACGGCTCGCCGGTCTCGAAACGTGAGCTTCTGGAGCAGCGCAATCGAGTGATCGCGCGGCATCCGGAGGTCACGTTTGTTGGAGCGCACTGCGCCGAGTCTTCGGAGGATCTCCGTTTTCTGGCACAGCAGCTGGACGAGCTTCCTAATCTGCAGGTCGACATCAGCGCACGAACACCGGAGCTCGGACGACAGCCTTACAGTGCCCGCCAGTTTTTCCTGAAGTACGCCGACCGGATTCTGTTCGGAACCGATCTTCTGCCGGACGACACGATGTATCGGCTTTACTTTCGCTTTCTTGAGACGGCAGATGAGTACTTCGAGTACCCATCGCACGCCTCAAGACAGGGACGGTGGAACATCTATGGACTGTTTCTTCCCGACGATGTGTTGCGCAAGGTATATCGCGACAACGCACTGAAGCTGATGCCGCATCTTCGTTAGCGAGAGGCGGCCGAACGGACAGGGAAGAGTGCGCGGAGGCGACCATCGCGCAACCAGAGCCCGGCCCACAGAACCGCCGCGATGAGGATGGGGGCGAGACTTGGGAGCACCGGCTCTCCCGAGCGGAGATTGATGGCGGTGGCTCCGCCCAGATAGCCCGTCATCAGAACGGCACCCAGGACGGACGTAGCGGGAAAAAGATAGAGAGCAGTGCAGGTGATCTCGATATACCCGAGCAGATGAACGTGGTGGAGTGGGAATATCGGCGGTGGCGATCCGGCTAGCGGTACATAGGTAAACTTCATCACGGCAGTGAAGAGAATCAAGAGAGCTGACAGAGCCGTAAGGATGTAGCCGGTCCCGACCAGCTTCTTTGAGGAGCTCTGTTCGGTGGAACGGCTGGTGAGTGGAAATACGTCGCGCAGCTTCCGGTCGCGCAGCCAGATTCCTCCCCAGATGAAGAGTGCGATGTAGATGGGGAACAGAGTATGCGTGAACAGCGGATTGTCCACACGCAGCTGCAGCGCGATCGCTCCCCCCATGTATCCCGTCAACAGGAGTGCTCCCAACACGGTCGTCACGGGGATGGCATAGAGAGCCGTGCAGACCAGCGCGATGACGCCGATGGCTGGTGTCAGCCTCATCGGGAACCCAAGTTGTGCCTGTGCCTGTACGACCTGTGGAGATGAGGTGAACTTGAACGAAGCATCCATCAGCATAAACAGGATGGATAGCACGGTGAAGGTATAGCCGACGTAAAGGCGACTCTTCGATGAGGTAGCGGTCTGGAGTTCGACGGTCATGTTCGCTATCTTTCTTTTATCTTGTTGGTGGAGAACGGGTCGCGATGTCTCGGAACATCGTGCCCGCAGGTTCGCCATTTCATCGGCGAGACTCAAGCTCGGCGCGCAGGCGTTCTTCACTCGCTCGTATCTCCGGCGTCAGCTCCGAGCCGAAATCCTCCAGCTCGAAGACCTGCCTGATCTCAATCTCGCTCTCTTCGTTGAAGGGGTTAGGGCAACGCTTCACCCATTCGATCGCCTCTTCTTTGGATCTGCACTGCCAGATCCAGAAACCGGCGATCATCTCCTTGGTCTCTGAAAATGGGCCGTCGACCACCGTGCGCTTATCGCCGCTGAAGCGGATGCGCGCACCCTTTGCGCTGGGCTGCAGGCCTTCGCCGGCCAGCATAATGCCGGCAGCAACCAGTTCTTCGTTGAACTTGCCCATCGCCGTAAGCAGCTTTTCGTCGGGTGGCGCTCCGCTCTCAGAGGAGGGTGTCGCCTTCAGAATGATCATGAATCGCATTGCACTTCGTTCCTTTCTCGGATGATTGTTGCGGAGTATGTTTTCAGGATGCTCTTCTGTTGTGAGGCTGCATCTCTGTCAGTCCAGCGGCGGCCTTCTGAACATCAGGTGGAAAGTCGGCTAGCTCCTGCACCCGGCGGATCTCGATCGTCTCGTTCGGGGAGGCAGGGCAGCGCTTGGCCCACTCGATCGCCTCTTCGCGCGACCGCACCTGGATCATCCAGTAACCGCCGATGACCTCCTTCACCTCAGCGAAGGGCCCGTCGGAGACCTGCGGCTTGCCGTTCGGAAAGCTGACGCGCGCTCCGGTCGACGGTGGATGAAGGCCATCCAGTGCAAGCAGCACGCCGGCCTTCTTGAGGGATTCGTTGTACTTCATCATCGCGGCTACCGCCTCTGCGCTGGGCATCGCGTCTGGAGCCGCGCTCTCATATCCCTTGGGGATCATCAGCATCATGAATCGCATGTGGGTCTCCTAGACGCTTTGTACCTGATGGCTCAGTTTGATCGACTCGATGCAGTTGTCGGAATCGTGGACGAGGCGAATCTCCACCTCGCCATCTCCTGCGATCTCGAGGAACTCGCGAGCCTCCGCGATAGCCTCCTGTTTGGACTTCGCCCGATACAGCGCGAACCCCGCGATCAGTTCCTTGGCTTCGGAGAAAGGCCCATCGGTGACGCTTAGCTTCCTATCGCTCAGTCGAACCTTCGCGCCATGTCGCGTAGCACCGCAGCCTTCGGTGGCAAGCAGCTTGCCTTCTGCGATCTTTTGTTCAATAAAGTCACCCATGCGGACCATCATCTCAGGGGTGGGCGGAAGACCAGCTTCAACACTGGCCGTATCTGCGGGACGGTAGAGCATAAGAAATCGCATCTTCTGTATCACTCCTCAGTAGCTTGTTCTATGGGTTAGGCGGTCGGCTCGTTGCAGTTGATCATCCACGCAATACCGAATCGATCGGTGAACATCGCAAAGCGCGTCGCCCAAAACGTAGGCTGAATCGGCATGGTGATGGTGCCGCCTGCCGAGAGTTCGTTGAAGACACGCTCAGCCTCAGGGACCTGGTCGATCTGCAGGTTGACGGAGAAGCCCTGAGGAGCCTTGTAGTGTTCAGGTGGAGCATCGGAGGCCATCAGAACAGCGCCACCGACGGTCAAGCGGGCATGCATGATCTTGTCGCGCCATTCAGGAGCGGTGTGTTCTTCGGCTGGAGTTCCGGCGTGGGGGAGCATCGCCTCGATCTTTCCCTTGAGGACGCGCTCGTAAAACTTGAAGGCTTCTTCACAGTCGCCTTTGAAGAAAAGGTAGGGTTGAATCTGCATCGTCGATCTCCTTCGCGTAATAAAGCGGTTTTTCTGCCGCTCTACATACTCGTCGAATGAAGCCGACGGAAATCGACACTCCTCACAAAAAGAATACGATTTTATTTTTTGGTTCGCCTGGCCACAGAAACTCGCCATCCTTCGATAGACTCGCGACCTCTGTCCTCACCGATCTGGCAGCTTAGCTTGCCCCGTACCGAAGATGCCATTCCGAGCGGAGCGCAGCAAAGTCGAAGGATCTGCGTTTTATACAGAGAGAGGAGTTTGGGAATCAGAGGACAGACACAGATCAGCCGTGAGAGACCGCCTAGGCGACAGTCGTCGCCTGCAGAACCTTCTCTGCTTCGGTCGCCATTGTCTTCGAGGCGTGCCGCGTGAGCTCCCGGGCATAGTCGGCTGGAAAGTCAGAGGCCTCGATCACCTGGCGGATCTCGACCTCTACATCGCATTCACCGGTGAGAGTCGGACACTTCCGCGCCCAGGCGATGGCCTCTTCTTTGGAAGGAACGTCGATGACAATAAATCCCGCGACCAGTTCCTTCAGCTCAGTGAAAGGTCCGTCCAATACGGTCTGCTTGCCTTTATTCACCAGAATGCGCGACGAGTTTGCGCTGGGTTGCAGCCACTCTCCGCCCAGCAGGATGCCGGCGTCCCGCATCTCCTGGTAGTAGTCGCCAATAGCGCCGAGCAGCGCTTTGCTTGGCAGGCCTGCGCCCTGTTCCATGTGCTTGTCGGCTTTGCGAAGAATCATGAATCGCATCTTGTGTACTCCGGAAGAATTGTAAAACGCAGTTTTGATAGAGAGTAGTAGTGTATGCGTGTGAAACGATATCTGATTCTTGGCGCGATAGCGTCAACTACGCTGGCCCAACCGATGCCGCCAGCCCAGAACAAGTCCTTTCCGCGGTTTGTGCAATATCAAGGAAATTTGGATAGCGACGGCCTTCCAACTTCAGGCGTGAAACTCTGCACAAAATTGAACAGCCTATCTGCTATCAGATGCCCTCTCAACAATACCCTGGCTCCTCGACCGTTATCTATCAGTTTGGATTGGAGCCACAGTCTGAGAGGCTCCTTATAGGAAATGGAGCTTCGTGGGTGTTTTTCACCGGCACGTTTTCGGGTGGCGGCAGTGGAACATTGGAACGTCTCGCAGTGCTGCGCTTTGAGGGTGATGAAATCGGCGGAAAGATTGTCAATTTACTCCCTTATGTCGCCGTCACGAATGTTAGCGATCGAGCTATGTGGAAAGTGCCGGAGATAACTCCATATCCGATCTTGGTCCGCGCGGATTTCCTATGGAATGATCGTGAAACCCATTTCGGAGCCCACTATTTCATAGTCGATGCATGGCTCTTTAATGAAAGATTAGATCGTTACGTGAAAGCCTTCTCCTACAAAACCAAGACGAAATATGACGGTGGAGATGGAGGTCCAGTTCACGTACTCAAGAGAGAGCGTCAAGAGATTCTTAGAAGGTTGCAAGATACGAAGCCAGTTAGCGCGCTAACCGCTCCAGATGCCGGAAGCCCCCAGTGGCGATGAAAAGTGTCAGGAATACGGACAGGTTATAACTGGCGTGCACCAGCGCCGAGCTTGCTACTGAGCGCGTACGAACGCGGACTGTGGTCAGCACCAGCGAGACGCAGAAGAGCACGAAGAGCGCGACCCAGGCGTGGGCCAGCTGTTCGGCATGGATCAGAGCAAACAGGATGCTCGAAAAGATGGCCGAGAAGATGATCGAGGCCAGCGTCAGGCCAGTCGTGTTGTGCCAGTGTTCGCGCGCTGCGGGAGTTCGTGGCAGCGAAAGCCAGTCATAAGCGATGGCGAAGGCGGGGAAGAGGAAGCCGCGAAAGGTAATCTCTTCGAAGATCGGTGCCAGCAGGGTTCCGAAGGCTGTCACCAGCCATACATCCGAAGGTGTGCGGAAGAAGTCGTCCATAGGAATGGACTTCGGCACGGGGATCAGTGAAGAGATGGCCTGCACCAAAAATCCAACCAGCAGGCCGATGGGAATCAGCTTCCAGGCATTGCGCCGTGCGATATCGAAGTCCCACTGGATGCCGTTCGAGAAGCTGCGCTTCCACAGCAGGGGGAAGACAAAAAACGAGGCGATGAGGGTCAGGACATAGGTGATGGCCATGGCGCCAACCAGCAGCTTGGGATGCGCGGCTGCTGTCATCAACTTCTGCGGATCTGTTGTCGCGTGACTCATTCCCAGAAGCAGTGCCTGGCTGACCAGGAGGGTGAATCCCGCAAACGAGACGAAGAGGATCGCATGTCCCAGGTGCGGCACTCGCGCCGGAACCCCGGGACCGGGAGCTTCGGAAGGTGGAGGAGCTTCAATGATGATGGCTTCGCCATTGGTTGGCGGCAGGGTAGAGGCATCTACGGCAGAAACCTGCGGCTGGGAGTAGTCGCAGGGAAGATCTTCAGGAAGCGGAGGTGTAGCAGGTTGGCTCATGCCTTCTTCTTCGCCGGTTTTGCGGCAGTTTTCTTTGCTGCTTTAACAGATTCCTTCGGTTTCGGTGAATCCGGTCTCTCGGTAAGTTTATCTGCGCGGGGGGTGGGTACGCCTGTTTTCTTTTCTGGTGCGGTGAACTTACCCTTTGCCTTCTTCTCGGGATCAGCGGCCGCCACGATGTCGGCCGGCTGGGACCCCGCATGATTGCTTCCATTGCGGCTGGCTGCGAGCTGTGCCGGGGTGTAGTGGCGCGCCAGGAACTCGGCGGTGTGGGAGCCCGGCACGGTTGCGACCTGCTCCGGAGTGCCGTGCGCGATAATCCGGCCGCCGCCTTCGCCCCCCTCAGGGCCGAGGTCGAGGATGTAGTCCGCGTTGCGGATGATGTCGAGGTTGTGCTCGATGATGAGAACGGTGTTTCCGAGGTCGGTGAGTCGGTGGAGGACCTCGAGCAGCTTACGCACGTCGTCGAAGTGAAGACCCGTCGTCGGTTCATCCAGAACGTAGAGGGTACGTCCGGTCTGGCGCTTGGAGAGTTCGCGTGCGAGCTTCATGCGCTGAGCCTCTCCGCCCGAAAGCGTGGTGGCGGACTGGCCAAGGTGGATATAGCCGAGACCGACATCGACGAGCGTCTGTAGGCGTTGATTCACTGCGGGAATGTCTTTGAGCACCGGCACAGCGTCTTCAATCGCGAGATCGAGCAGGTCAGCGATGGAGTAGCCGTTGAACTTCACCGCGAGCGTCTCCTGGTTGTAGCGGCGGCCATTGCAGACCTCGCACAGCACGTAGACGTCGGGCAGGAAGTTCATCTCGATGCGGCGCTGGCCCTCGCCCTGGCAGGCCTCGCAACGTCCGCCCTGAACATTGAAGCTGAAACGGCCGGGCTTGTAGCCACGTTCCCGCGACTCCGGCAACATGGCGAAGATGTCGCGGATGGCGGAGAAGACTCCGGTATAGGTGGCAGGGTTCGAGCGTGGAGTTCGGCCGATGGGTGACTGGTCGATCTGGATGACCTTGTCGAGCTGCGCGATGCCGCGGACGCGGCCATGCTGGCCCGGCTCTTCGCGGGATCCATAGAGCTCTTTTGCGAGCGAACGGTACAGGATGTCGTTGACCAGCGTACTCTTGCCGCTTCCGCTCACGCCGGTGATGACCGTCATCACTCCCAGCGGAAAGTGGGCTGTGACATTTTGCAGGTTGTGCGCGTGAGCGTCTTCGACGGTAATCCAGTTGCCCGTGAGCGGACGGGGTGCCTGGCCCGGTGTTGGACGCGTGACGATGTCGATCTTTCCCGCCAGGTACTTCCCGGTGACCGAGGCATCGTTCTCCATAATCTGTTGCGGGGTGCCGTCGGCGATCAGGTAGCCGCCGTTCTTGCCCGCTCCGGGGCCGAGGTCGAGGACATAATCGGCCTTGCGGATGGTGTCTTCGTCATGTTCAACGACGAGAACGGTGTTGCCAAGATCGCGCAGATTTTCAAGTGCGGAGATGAGCCGCTGATTGTCGCGCTGATGCAGGCCGATGGACGGCTCATCGAGAACATAGAGGACCCCGCGCAGGCGCGAGCCGATCTGCGTCGCCAGCCGGATGCGCTGGCCTTCACCTCCCGAGAGAGTCGCTGCCGAACGATCCAGCGACAGGTAACCCAAGCCGACGGCGTTCAGGAACTCGAGGCGCTCGATCACTTCGCGCTGCAAACGGTCGGCGATCATGCGTTCGCGGCCGGTGAAGTTCATGTTGCGGGCGCTGGTGAGAGCGCGCTCCAGAGAAAGCGCCGTGAAATCTGCGATGCTCAGACTGCTGACCGTGACGGCGAGCGACTCAGGCCGCAGTCTCTTGCCCTGGCAGCGCGGACATGTAGTCGCGGACATGTACTGCATCATGTACTCGCGATATCCCTCGGATTTGGTGTCCTCGAGGTTCGCGCGGAGATAGGCGAAGATACCGTGGAAGCCGGTTCGTCCGGCCTCGCCCTTCGGAGGTCCGTAGAGGAAGAGCTTCTGCTGGTCGGCTGTGAGCTGGTCGAAGGGCTTGCGAATGTCGATCTTGTATTTTTCTGCCGCGAGCTTGATGAGGCGCAGCAGGTACTGCGAGGCGGATCCCGGCCCCATGGCCCCATCCAGCAGGGGCTTGGACCAGTCGGTGATGGTCTTGGCCGGATCGAAGTCGTAGATCGAGCCGAGCCCGTGACACTCGGGGCAGGCTCCATAGGCGGAGTTGAAGGAGAAGCTGCGCGGCTCGAGCTTGGGAACGTTGATCCCACAGTCCGGGCAGGCCATCGACGAGGAGTAGAGCGTCTCTTCCTGCTTGCGAGTGACAGGATCCTGGATGCCGATCAGCACCAGGCCGCTGGCCATCTGCAGGGCCTTGGCGACGGAGGCCTCGAGGCGTCGGGTGTCGTATTTAGGCGGCGCGCCGGCGAGCGCGGCAGAGGTGTTCTCCGGCGGAACGGGCTTGAGGATGATACGGTCGACGATCGCTTCGATGGTGTGGTTCTTGCGCTTTTCCAGACGCATGCCGTCGGTGATCTCGATCATCTCGCCGTCGACGCGGGCGCGGAAGCCCTGCTGGTCGAGGGCCTGGAGCTCTTCGCGGAACTCGCCCTTGCGGCCGCGGACGATGGGGGCCATGATGGTGATCCGCTCGCCGGGGGCGAGGGCGACAACGCGCTCGACGATCTGGTCCGCGCTCTGGCGCGAGATGGGGCGGTGGCAGCTGGGGCAGTGCGGCTGGCCGACCGAGGCGTAGAGCAGACGGAGGTAGTCGTAGATCTCCGTGATGGTGCCGACGGTCGAGCGAGGCGAGCGCGAGGTGGTCTTCTGCTCGATGGAGATGGCCGGGCTCAGGCCGTCGATGGAGTCGACGTCGGGCCGCTCCATCTGGTCGAGGAACTGGCGGGCGTAGGCGGAGAGCGTCTCAACGTAGCGGCGCTGTCCTTCGGCGTAGATGGTGTCGAAGGCGAGGGACGATTTGCCGGAGCCGGAGAGGCCGGTCACGACGGTCAAGGTGTTTCTCGGGATGGAGACCGAGACGTTGCGCAGGTTGTGCTGCCGTGCTCCGCGCACGGTGATGTGGGTGATGCCCTGGGAGGTGCGGGGAGTGGCTTCGGTGCCCATAGACGATGATGGAGGCTTTACGGCCAAGTATCTAGGATACGGCATTTGGGGCGGTATGGCCGTTTCTGTGCCAGATGGATCGGAAAGAAGGGCCAGCTCCGACCTGTTTTCAGAGAGATAGTTTCGAATCAGGAAAACGTACCCAAACATTCAATATCCCGGCGTAGATGGGGGATTGTCATCTGTATGCACTTTGCATCACATTAGTACATGCGAAGCTGATTCAGTCGAACGACCGCCACTGGACGCCGCGTAGAAGCAGAGGGTGTAGCAGTGAATTCGTCGATCGTTCTTATCTCAGCGGTACTGGCGTCCCTGGCAGTGGGTGTGCTGGCCGCTTATGGAATCTGCATGACCATGTTCCGTCTCTTCCGAATCCACGCCCGGCAGGTGGCCGCCGAGCGGCAGGCACGCGCCGTTATCGCGCAGACGCGAGTGGCAGGAAGCTAGATCCGTACCACCCCACCCCCTGCCAATATTTGTGCAAAATCTTCCAAACATTGCACTTAGTCCGGACCTCCATGCAGGGCACACCGCCTGGAGCGAATCGGATCAGGGATAAGCCGCGGATCATGACGCGGTGCGGGGCGAGCTACTTTTCTTAATTCTACTCGTGGAGAGGGATCTCAACGGCAGTCTCGATGTGCCTTGGTTTCTTCTGCTTGCGATGGATTGGGGCTTGACAGGGGTTCCACGGTGGCAGGTCGACCAGACCGAGTTACTGGGGCTGCGTCTGATGCTGCTGCTGGCGAAGCTTCATGAGCTGATCGAAGATCTGCTGAGGCGTCTTGGCGCCATTGGAAGAGTCGTCCTTGGAGTCCGGGGAGCTGGAGGCGTTGGAGTTTGCGGCGGGCTGGGCTGCGGGCGGAGGTGGGGGCACGGCGGCGGGTGGCGGGGCGCTCGACTCGTCCGGAGGCTCGGGTGGATTTACCGGCTGGGTATCCGATTCGGCGTCGTCGTCGAAGCGCATGGCGTTGGGATTGGGAGGTGTAGGGCCACCTGCACGAGGTGTCAGTATGAGCTCAGCCGGCTTGTCCGGCGTGCTGGAGACAAAGAGCATATTGCTGCTGGTCCCGTCGAGGAGCTGATTGAGGACCTGGGAGGCGGGAGCGGGACCGTAGCTGCCGAAGACTCGTTCGTCCGTTACGCCTCCGGTGATGGTGATACCGGCGATCTGAGAGACCTCGTGGAGGATCTGATTGAGGCTGGAGTTGTCGGCGGTGACGGTGAGCTGGTGGTCCAGGTAGGTGATCCGGGGACGGTTCGGCGAAGAGACTGCCGGAGTCGACGAGGGCTGTGGAGCGGCGTTGACTGGTTGAGGGATCGAATGGGACTGACCGAAGAGAGGCGCAGCGAGGCAGAGCAGCAGGGAGAGTCGGGCTGGAGTCTGGGCGCGCATGCTCTGGGCTCTATGGTACGACGCTTCGATCTCTTGAAGGTGATCGGGTATTTGAGGGTGGGTACCTCAACGGCGGAAGCCGCTTTCTTTGGTGGTATTTCTATGGCTGAAGCCTGGCCGTAGCGAGGCGGTTTGAGCTTCGCTCAAATGCCCACTCATGCGGTGAACTGCATGAATGGGGCACCCGACGGA
Organism: Edaphobacter sp. HDX4; assembly: GCF_036877565.1. Classification (NCBI taxonomy): domain Bacteria; kingdom Pseudomonadati; phylum Acidobacteriota; class Terriglobia; order Terriglobales; family Acidobacteriaceae; genus Edaphobacter; species Edaphobacter sp. HDX4. Next base: position 196,942 of record NZ_JAEDXW010000007.1, on the reverse strand, counting down.
CTTTGGTTTATTGATGGTTGGGGCGCTCGCTGGCAAACGGGGGCTCGAGCTTCGCTCGAATGCCCACCTTAGGCGCTGCGCACCGAAGATGCGATGAGAGCACACGCGGGGATCGGTGCCGGTTGAAGGACTGGATGTAACCGCAGATCCTTCGACTGCGCCTTCCCGCGGTGATGCTGCGGTAGGCTCCGCTCAGGATGACATCTTTTGGAGGGGAAAGCAGGTGGATAGGTGTGGAAGACAAAAGGCCCGGAGCGCCGGGCCTTTTGTCTTCTGCGGGGGGTGTGTGGGATCAGGCGGTGCGGGCTTCTCCCAGCCGCGGGACGAGCAATTGGAAGATCGCCAGTGCGGTGACGTAGGCAAAGCCAGCCATTGCGAAGATCGGGAGCGGGTGGAGCGAGAAGTAGTGGGAGACGATCCAGGTAAAGACGGCTCCTCCGATGGCTCCGGCGGTTCCGCCGATTCCGACTACCGTGCTGACGCTGGTGGAGGGGAACATGTCGGTCGGGGTGGAGAAGAGGTTTGCCGACCAGCCCTGATGTGCGGCGGTAGCGAGGCAGAAGAGCGCGATCGCAGGCCACGCGTTGTTGGGCGAGATGGTCTTCATGTGAGGCACGAGCATGATGGGCAGAACGCAGAGGGCGCAGACGAGAAGAGCGAACTTGCGACCGGAGTTGACGCTGTGGCCGTGCTTCATGCGGAAGCCGGAGAGCCAGCCGCCTGCGATGGAGCCGATGCTGGCGACGGTGTAGATGACGATGAGCGGATATTTGACGTGGTTGAGATCGAGACCGTAGTTGTCGTTGAGGAACTTGGGGAGATAGAAGAGATAGAACCACCAGATGGGATCGGTAAGACCTTTGCCGATGCAGAAAGCCCAGAAGCCGCGGTGGCGGAAGAGCACGGAGTAGATGGGCTTGCCGCGTGTGACGGGGGCCAGATCGGCCTGGGTCTGGGTGAGGCCGCGACGAAGCTTGTTATAGGGGAAGAGCAGCCAGATAACGCACCAGACGAGTCCCATGGAGCCAGTGGTGATGAACGCTGCATGCCAACCCCAGCGCATGGTGACGGCGGCGATGAGGACGGGAGCGACGAAGGCGGAGGCGTTGGATCCGGAGTTGAAGAGGCCGGTGGCGAGGGCTCGCTCCTCTGAGGGGAACCACTCGGTGGTGGCCTTGATGGCGGCGGGGAAGTTGCCGGATTCGCCGAGGCCGAGGAAGATGCGGGCGATGCAGAAGCCCATGACGCTGCCGACGAGGGAGTGGCTGATGGAGGCGCAGCCCCAGACGAGGATGGCGATGGCATAGCCGGTCTTGGTTCCAAGCCTGTCGATGATGCGCCCGGCGAAGAGGAAGCCGACGCCGTAGGCGATCTGGAAGCAGATAAGGATGCGGCCGTAGTTGATGTTATAGGTAGCCTGGTGCGCGGCATCGAGGCCGGGGACCCAACCCATGAAGTCGAGGTGCAGGAGCGGCTCGATGAGCGAGAAGACCGAGCGGTCCATGTAATTGATGGTCGTCGCGAGGAAGAGAAGGAAGCAGACGAACCACCGGACATTGGATTGCTCGGGGGCTGATGCGGTGAAGCCCCGGGAGGGGGCGGTCGTTGAATTTGAGGACATGAATCAAAGCTCCGGCGGCAATGCTGGTCTGACCATTGCTGAAAGAGGGCCGCTAAGGCCGTTGGAGGTCGATGAGATTAGTTTCTCGATGAGAATAGCTGCTTTCAGGTCAGGTATGTCAAGGATCAAACGGCCCAGGGAGTTAGAGAAGTGGTCCATCCAATTATTGCTTTGGGCCGTCGTTGCGCGATAGGCTTCTGTGATCCGGTTAAAGGAGTAGTGATGGATTTGAAGAAGTGGCTGGTGACTACGGTGGTCATGTTGGGGGTGCTGGCAGGACCGGCGTGGGCCAGAGACGGCAAAGAGATTCGAGTGGCTCCGAGCGGAGGGAATTTCACCACAATCCAGGCGGCTGTGAATGCGGCTCCGGCTGAAGGCGCGGTGATCAGGATTGCGCCGGGAACGTACCGCGAGGTGGTGCATGTGGATAAGCCGCGGATCGAGTTTCGCGGAGAGGGCAAGGACCCGAGGGACGTGGTGCTGGTGTATGGCAACAGCGCGGCTTCGACGTGCGGAACGGGATGCTCGGCGACATTGTTTGTGACCGGGGAGGACTTTTTCGCCGGGAATATGACGATCGAGAATGACTACAGCAAGCGCAGCCAGGTTCCCTCGCAGGCGGTGGCGGCGTCGGTTAGGGCCGATCGCGCGGTGTTCCGAAAGGTGAGATTGCTGGGAGCGCAGGACACGCTGTACGCCTCGAGCATGGGATGCATGAAGGGTGCAGAGGCGGGTCCGAACTGTGTGACGGGGCGGCAGTATTACAGGGATTGCTACATCGAGGGCCATGTGGACTTCATCTTTGGCGATGCGAAGGCGGTGTTCGAGAACTGCGAGATTCACAGCATTGCGCATGAGGCGGGCGGATATGTGACGGCGGAGAGCAATACGAGGCCGAACCAGGATGCGGGGTACGTCTTCAACCACTGCCAGCTGACGGCGGACGGGGGAGCAGGTCCGGTGTACCTAGGCAGACCATGGCGGGATTACTCGACGGTGATCTTTCTGAATACGAAGATGGGTGCCCATATACGGCCGGAGGGCTGGTCGGACTGGAAGAGTGCACCTGCGCCACGGCTGCCGACGGCGACGTATGCGGAGTATCGGTCGAGCGGACCGGGAGCGAATGCGGGGGCACGCGAGAAGCTGTCGAAGCAGCTGACGGCGGAGGAGGCGAAGAAGTATGAGACGGAGGTCTACCTGCGCGGCGCCGATGGGTGGGATCCAACGAAGGTGAAGTAGCGAGCGGAGGGGGTGAGTCTTCCGGCGGAGTAGCTTGTTTGGGCGACGTGAATCAGAGCAGATTTCGCCTTGCTGTAGTCGCTGAAAGGCCGTCATGCTGAGCAATACGAAGCATCCCTGTATTTCGCCTCGAGCGTCTGTGGCGCTCCGGGAAGAATACAGGGATCCTTCACTGCGTTCAGCATGACGGCTCCGTTTAGGATGACCACTGCGTTCGGGAGGACTACTGCGTTCAGGATCACGGCTTGAAAAGCCACCTCTGAATGAGAACTGCTCTAAAAGGGCGCATCTTACCTGCAGAGGGAAAACAATGATTCTTCTGCAGATGCTGATTGCGATTGCGACGGGGGCTGCCAATCCGTTCCAGTCCGGGACGAACGCTGAACTGAACAAGGAGCTGGGGCAGCCGATCTGGGCTTGTGTGGCGGTGTATGCGATCGGCCTGGTGGGGATGCTGGCCATTGCGCTGGTGATACGAGAGCCGATTCCGGCGATGGGGAAGCTGGGTGGGACCAAGACGTGGGCGTGGGCAGGGGGGCTGATCAGTATCGCTCCAACGATGGCGGGGCTGATGCTGGCACAGAAGATGGGATCGGGGATCTTTACCGGGGTAAGCATAACGGCGGCCCTGGTCACCTCGGTGGTTCTGGATCACTTTGGGTTGGTCGGGCTGGAGCGGCATCCTGCGACGATCGTCCGGATTGCAGGATGCGGTCTGATGGTAAGTGGAGTGTGGCTGGTGGCCAAGAGCTAGGGTTCTTCGTGATGATTCGCGGTGCGTGTTGAAACGACCATAGGAAATGTTCTATTGCCTCCGGGTATCTGCGAGCCTTCAGGCAAGCCGCAGATCCTTCGACTACGCTGCTCGCGATGAAGCTGCGAGCAGCTTCGCCCAGGATGACACTTGTTCTGAATTGGTCAGGGTGACGCTAGCGTGGTGTTCCGGCCCGGAGTTGTTCCGGGCCGGAGGTGTTTTTGTCAGAGGTGATGGTTATTTTGTGGTGGTGAGGACCAGGACAGTGGCGACGGGATCGAGTGCCTTGGCGGGGAGATCGACGTCGAGGGCCGCACCGTTCTGGGAGAACTTGAGCGGCTTGTGAGCTGCGTCGGCGAGCAGGTAGGCGCCGGTGACCTTGCGCGGCATCTTGTCGACATGGAAGTGGCCCTTCCAGTCGAAGATCTCGACGTACACCTTGTCGGCCTTGGTGGTGGAGCGCCAGTTCCAGGTCGGGGTGAACTTCTGGTTTCCGTGCTTGTCCTTCCCGGTGGGGCTGAAGGTTCCGGTGGGGTTATCGAAGATGGTGGCGCTGGTTCCGTAGATGGCCTCGCCGTTGACCTTCATCCACTTGCCCATGTCATGAAGGCGGTCGATCTCGGGCTGGGGAACGATTCCCTTGGAGTCAGGACCGATGTTGAGCAGGTAGTTGCCTCCCTTGGAGGCGATGTCGATGAGGTTGCGCAGAAGGGTTTCGGAGGACTTGAAGTTGGTGTCGAAGGACTTGAATCCCCAGGTGTCGTTGATGGTCATGCAGGATTCCCAGTCGCGGCCGGGGAAGCCCTGAGCGGGGACGTACTGCTCGGGGGTCTCGGTGTCTCCCTTGTAGGTTCCGCCGAGGCGATTGTTCCAGATGAGATTGGGGTGCTGGTTGAGGAGCTTGACGATCTCGGCGGCGCGCTCGGGAGTCATCATCTTGGTGGGTGTGTCGAACCAGATGACGACGGGGTAGTCCTTGTAGTTGGTGAGGAGCTCTTTGATCTGGGGGATGGACTTCTTGTGGAGGTAGTCATCGAAGGAGCCGTTCTGCGCGGGGTCCCAATGGCCGGTCTGCTTATCGTGATTGCCGCGGACGGCGGCGGCTCCTCCGGGAGCGGTCCAGTCCTGCGCCTGAGAGTAGTAGAAGCCGAGCTTGATGCCCTGCTTGCGGCACTCCTCGGCGAGCTCCTTGAGGGGGTCGCGATGGAAGGGAGTCGCATCGACGATGTTGAAGGGGTCGACCTTGGAGTCGAACATGGCGAAGCCGTCGTGGTGCTTGGAGGTGATGATGATGTACTTCATGCCGGCGCCCTTGGCGAGGGCGACGATGTCGTGAGCGGAGAAGCCGGTGGGGTTGAACTGCTTGGCGAAGGCCTTGTAGTCGGCGACGGGGATGGAAAGATCGTTCATGATCCATTCGCCGATTTGGGTGGTGCGCTGGCCGTGCCACTCGCCGGCGGGGATGGAGTAGAGGCCCCAGTGGATGAACATGCCGAAGCGGGCATCGCGCCACCACTCCATGCGGGCGTCGCGCTGGGCGGGAGTTTCAGTGTCCTGAATTGCGGGAACCGGATGATTGGTGGGGGTGGTATCGGCCTTGCTTCCCTGCAGCTGGGCGAAACCAAGCGATGCGGAGGATGCGAAGAGGAGTCCGGTCGCGATGCTGCGATGCAGAAGATTCACGGGCGTTCCTTTGGGTTAATTTACGGCACGCGAATTATAGGTGAAAGTATCTATTCATGTATGCAAATGTATTTAGCGGCTGAGAAACATGCGAGGCAAAAGGCGGGGTTATTATCGCACTGGTGAGCGGGGACGAGTCGAGAGCGGCAAAGTTGCGGGCGATGGTGGAGCGGCTACGTGGTGGAGATGTGCGTGCGCTGGCGCGGGCGATCTCGATGGTGGAGGATGCGCAGCCGGGTGCGCGCGAGCTGCTCGCGGCGTGCGAGGAGTTCGCGGGGCAGGCGGTAAAGATTGGGATCACGGGCCCTCCGGGAGCGGGTAAGAGCACGCTGGTGGACCAGATGGCGCAGTGGCTCGAGGCGCATGGAGAGAAGGTCGGCGTGCTGGCGATCGATCCGACGAGTCCGTATACAGGAGGCGCTCTGCTGGGGGACCGCATTCGTATGCGGGAGCCGGTGGGGAACTCGGGGATCTACGTGCGCAGCATGGCTTCGCGAGGCGCGGTCGGAGGACTGGCAGATGCGGTGCGGGACGCGTGCAAGGTTCTGGAGGCGTCCGGACGGAGCAGGATCCTGATCGAGACAGTCGGGGTGGGACAGGACGAGGTGGAGATCGCACGCCTCGCGGATGTGACCGTGCTGGTGCTGGTGCCCGGGATGGGGGACGATGTCCAGAGCATGAAGGCGGGAGTAATGGAGATCGCAGATGTCTTTGCGGTCAACAAGAGCGACTGCGACGGCGCGGATCGTGTAGTGGCGGAGATTCTCGCGATGCAGGGCTTATCGGGTTCCACGCAGGATCGTGTGTCCGTTGTGCAGACGGTGGCGACGACAGGCAATGGGATCGACGAGTTGATGGCAGCTGTGGCCCAGTCGGGAGAGCGCAAGAAGGTTCGGCTTCCGGCAGTGGCGGGGACGTGGAGCAGAGGGCTGCGGGTGGGTCAGGCGGACATCGATGCGCTGGATCTCGATCCTCTGAAATCAGATCGTCTGGATCTAGATCATCTGGGTGTGGCGGTTAGAAGCATCGCCGCTGCTGGCCGGTTCTACGAGATGCTGGGACTGAAGGTTGCGCATGAGGAGATCGTCGAGCATGAGCAAGTGAAGGTGGCGATGTTGCCGGTGGGGAACAGCAGGGTGGAGCTGCTGGAGCCGACGGTGGAGGATTCGGTGATTGGGCGTTTTCTGACGAAACGCGGAGAAGGACTGCACCACATCGCCGTTAGGGTTGGCGATGTCGATGGAATGTTCGAGAAGTTGAAGGAGAGCGGTGTGCGTCTGGTGAGTGAGCAGGTTCGGACGGGTGCGGGAGGGCACAGATACTTCTTCGTGCATCCGTCGAGTACGGGGGGTGTGCTGGTGGAGATTGTGGGGAAGGGATGAAGCGGTTCCTGCTTATAGATACGTGCGGAGGAGAGGGCAGCGTTGCACTGGCGGAGGGCGAGGATACGATGAGGACGGTCGCGTCGGAGGTTCTGCCGGGCCGCAGCGCTTCCGAGAGACTGATTCCGTCGATTCGACAGATGATGGAGGCCGAAGGCTGGACTCTTAAGGACCTTACCGCGATTGGCGTGGTGCATGGACCGGGATCTTTTACAGGCGTTCGGGTGGGCTTGAGTGCGGCGAAGGGTTTGAGCGAGGCAGGAAAGGTTCCGCTGGTTGCAATCTCGCGGCTGGCACTGCTGGCTGCGGCCGCAGAGGAGCCGAAGGAGAAGGTTTGTGCCGTGCTGGATGCGGGTCGAGGAGAGTTCTACTGCGGCGTCTACCAGGGATGGGGACGGATAAGCGAGTCTCTCCTGACGGCAGAAGAGACGGCTCGAGCTGCCGATGGAGCAACTGCGCTTTTGGTGTGTGAGCCACGAGCTGCAGAAGCTTTGGAGAGGCTGAGTCCTCGCCTGGTCCATGAGCCGACAGCTGACGATGCCATTCCGTTTGTCGTGGAGAGAAGTATGCGCGGGCAGTTTGACGATGCGGCGACACTGGATGCGAATTACCTGAGGCGGACGGACCTTGAGATCTTTGCTCGAATGGCGAAGGTAATTCCTTCCACGGCGACGGAGTGAGTGTGGGGCCGGAGGTGAGGCTGGCTCGCGCTGAGGACGTGGCGAAGGTCTTTGCGCTCGAGAGACGAGTTCCGGAGGCTCCGCACTGGGAGCTGAGTGACTATGCTTCTATTCCCGGGCAAGAGCGTGCGGAGGGGCTACGGCGGCGGCTCTTTGTGGCGGAGGATGGCAGCGGTCTTGTGGGGTTCGCTGTGGGAAAGATCATAGGTAGTGGAGTCGATGCACTGGCCGAACTGGAGAGTGTCGTGGTGGATAAGGATTCGCGCCGCAGGGGAGTTGGCCGGCGGCTGTGCGAGGCAGTCCTTGAGTGGTGCGAAAGCGAGGGCGCGGCGAGCGTGGAGTTGGAGGTGAGATCACTTAACCACGCTGCACAAGCCGTTTACCGCCGGATTGGATTTGTTGAAGAGGGTCGACGGCGACGCTATTACCGGGATCCGGACGATGATGCTTTATTGATGCGGTTCCGAGTTGCGCCGGTCGGAAATAAAGGTACCTGAGGCAAAAAGATCAGTGATGGCGGTGGATATCGCATTTTGCCGGGCTTTGCCCGGGTGTGATAGCGTTTTGACGCAGCGCGGGGAAGTCGAATATCTGGAGGTGTCTCTCTGATGCAGATTACGAAATATACGGAATTCCCGGATGTAGTCTCACATCTCTCCCTTCAACAACTAGCCCAGGAACACAGCCTGTATGACCGCAGGCTGGATACGTTGCGCTCCAAGCTTTTCCTGACCGAGCCGGAGAAGCTGGAGGAGGTGCGTTTGAAGAAGCTGAAGCTGAGTATCAAGGACGAGATGGAGAAGCTGCGAAGGATGGAAGAGTCGCAGACAGAGCACTAAGCAGGACCTTTGCAGCAGGGTATTACGCCGTGAGCCGGGATCAGCCCGGCTTCCGGCAGAGTGTGCGCATGGCCTTATAATCGTCACTTATGGTTCGTGATGGATACTTTTACGCGCTTGGGCTCGGAGTAGTAGCCGCGATAGTGTGGCTGCTGACCCACTCCTATATCTTCCTTGCGCTTCCGCTGCTTCTTGCAGCCTTCTTCCTGTGGTTTTTCCGTGATCCAAATCGGTCGATTCCGACCGAGCCTGGATTGATTGTGTCTCCCGCCGATGGTCTGGTGACGGATACGGAGTGGATTGAGACGACGGCCGGCAGCCGCCTGAGACTGAGCATCTTTCTGAACGTCTTCAACGTGCATGTAAACCGGTCTCCCGTGGGCGGGACCGTCCGGCTTGTGGAGTACCGCAAGGGCGAATTTTTGAACGCGATGAAGGCCGAGTCCGTACTTAATAATGAGCAGACATTAATCGTGATCGATGCAGGCGATTATGAGATCGGTTTCAAACAGATAGCCGGCCTGCTGGCTCGCCGGATTGTGTGCAATCTGAAGGCGGGAGACAGGGTGGAGCGCGGCCAGAGGATGGGTCTGATCAAGTTTGGGTCTCGCTGCGATGTGTTGCTGCCGGCGCATGTGAATCTGAAGGTCAAGACGGGTATGCGGGTCAAGGGAGGTTCGACAGTGCTTGCAGTGATTGCGGAACCGGACACCCAGACAACGACTTTGACCTCGGCTACGGTGGCCTGATGGGAGCGGGGCCGTCGGAGATAGCAGAGGGGACGACTTCAGGTAGGGAGAGGCGGCGTCCGAGTCGGGGCATGTATCTTTTGCCGTCACTGTTTACGGCAGGCAACATTGCTGCCGGATACTATGCGATCACGCAGAGTATCCAGGGGACGGCTTTACAACCAGCCTTCTTCGACAGAGCTGCCCTGGCAATCGGATTCGCGGTTCTTTTCGACGGCGTCGATGGAATGATTGCGCGCCTGACGAACACCGCGAGCGACTTCGGGAAGGAACTGGATTCACTTGCCGATGTGATTACGTTCGGGGTTGCGCCGAGCCTGCTGGCGTACATCTGGGGATTCCGGATGCTTCCGCTGGCGGAGTACTCGTTCCTCCGCGATCGGATTACACACCTCGGGATCTTCGTCTGCTTCCTTTTTCTGATCTGCGGGGCCAGCCGTCTGGCGCGGTTCAACATAAGTGTGAATCCACAGCCAAGGAATCCTGGCAGACCGGGAAAGAAGTACTTTGTGGGAATGCCGATTCCGGCGGGCGCAGGCGTAATCGCTTCTGTGGTGCATTTTGAGAGCGGAGCACCGATTTCAGACGCGCGATGGTCGGTAGTGTGGCTGTGCCTGATTTTGTTTACCGGATTCCTGATGGTCAGCACATGGCGATTCTGGAGCGGCAAGGAGATCAGCATCGGGAAACGGCACCCTTTTCAGCTGGTAGCCGTTATCGTTGCAGTCGGCGCTTTAATCGCTCTGTATTCGGAAGTGGTGTTAATTGTGGTTGCGCTGGGCTACCTGGTTTCGGGGGTTTTGGCGAGACTTGCGTACTCCTGGGGTCAGAAGAGACGGCAGGTTGGAACACCTCGTTGATAAGGAAGTAAATTCAGCCATTGCGGGTAGAGATGACGAGCAAGATATATCGCATAGGAGTGGTGGGAGCCTCATCGCTTGCGGGAAAAGAACTGAGCGAGGAACTGGCAGAGTCGCCCCTTGCGGCTTCGAACATCACGCTGCTGGAAGATGAGGACGATACTGCCGGTAACCTGGCGGCTACCGGCGATGAGATCTCGTTTATCCAGAAGCTGGATGAGACATCGTTTGAAGGTATGGATTTTGTGTTCTTCACGAGCGATGCCGAAGGCACGACGAAGCACTGGGAAGAGGCTCGGCAGGCGGGAGCGGGCATCGTAGATATGACCTATGCGCTGGAAGGCCAGAAGGATGTTCCGGTGGTCTCTCCATGGATCAGCGAGGCGCTGGGTAGACAAGGACGGATTGGAGCAGAGCTTCATCTCGAGACGCAGGCTGTGATCCCGGCACATCCGGTGGTGGTCATGCTGGGAGTCGTAGCCGCACGAATCCACACGCAGATTGCACTTGAGACTGTTGCCGCGACGGTCATGGAACCGGCGTCAGAGCATGGCAGAGCGGCGATGGACGAGATGCATCAGCAGACGGTGAGCCTGCTTTCTTTCCAGGACCTGCCCAAGGAACAGTATGATGCGCAGGTCGCTTTCAACCTGCTGCCGGCGCTCGGTCCGACCGCGAAGGTGGACCTGAGAAGTACGGAAGAACGGATTCGCAGACAGTACAAAGCGCTATCGAACGGATCGCTCCCGAAGCTGTCTTTGCAGTTGGTCCAGGCTCCTGTATTTCACGGTTACGCTGCCTCGGTTTACGTCCAGACCAAAGGAGCGGTATCGGTAAGGCGGATGGAAGCTGCGCTGGCAGGTGAGCATGTCGATATTGTCACGGACGAATCGGATGCTCCGAGCAATCTGACAGCAGCCGGCCAGGAAGAGATTATGGTTCGGGTCGAGAGTGCTTCAGATGGTGAGGAGACGGGAAACAGCTTTTGGCTGTGGCTGGCCGTCGACAATCTAAAGCTTGCGGCGATCCATGCCATTGCCTGTGCGGGAGAGCTGGGCCGACTTCGACCTTCAGGGAAAGTACAGTAAGTTTGCGTCGGAATGAGGCTGCAGATATTTCAGGAGGAAGGCGGCGAGGTAGTGCGGAGCGAAAAGGAAGTGCGGGACAACAACACGGATGGAATGCGAATTGGAATCGATCTGGGGGGAACGAAGATCGAAGCCCTGGCGATCGATGAACATGGGGAAGAACTGATTCGTCACCGCGTTGACACTCCGCGAGACGACTATGAAGGTACGGTTGCCGCCATGGTTGCGCTGGTGCACCTGCTGGAGTCGAAGACAGGCAGGACGGGAACGGTCGGTGCGGGTATCCCGGGAAGCATCTCGGAGAAGACCGGGCTGGTCAAGAATGCAAATTCGACATGGCTGAACGGCCGTGCGTTAGATAAGGACCTTTCTGCCTCGTTGGGACGCGAAGTAAGAATTGCAAACGACGCGAACTGCCTGGCGGTCTCTGAAGCCACGGATGGTGCGGCTGCAGGAAAGCATGTAGTGTTCGGCGTGATTCTTGGCACGGGATGCGGTGGTGGGGTGGCCATCGACGGGCGTGTCCACGCAGGTCCGAATGGTACCGGGGGTGAGTGGGGGCATAATCCGCTGCCCTGGCCCACGGACGAAGAGAATCCAGGGCCGCTATGCTACTGCGGAAAGCGCGGCTGCATGGAGATGTGGGTTTCCGGTACGGGAATGGCTCGCGATTACCAAGAGGTGACGGGGAATCGACGGACGGCGAGAGAGATTATTGCAGCGTTCGATGCGGGGGAAGCAGACGCAGTCAAAATTGTGGATCGGCTGGAAGATCGCCTGGCTCGTGGCATGGCGACGGTGATCAACATCCTGGATCCTGATGTGTTTGTGCTTGGCGGCGGTCTTTCCCTGACGCAGCACCTGTACGAGAGTCTGCCGAAACTTCTTCCGAAGTACGTCTTTGGTGGTGAGGCGGATACTCCGATACTGCAGGCCAGATTTGGGGATTCCAGTGGAGTTCGTGGTGCTGCATGGCTATGGCCGAGTCCGCGCTAGCAGACGTTATGCAATACTGGATGAGACCTGCTCTCTCTTTGAGAGAGTGAGTGAGGAGCCGCGTTTTTAGCATGCTCTTGAAGTGGCAGAGCCGGGATGGCGGAACTGGCAGACGCAGCGGACTCAAAATCCGCCGGCCTTCGGGCCGTGGGGGTTCGACCCCCCCTCTCGGTACCAAATAATCAATAGTTTACGAAATCAACGCATCTCCGGATGCGTTTTTTCTGTGCCCAAACTGTGCCCAAACTCTACTTGGCGCTTTCCGATCTGCCCTCTTCGATATTCTCGTTCTACAATTGCCTCTCACTGACATTTCAAATTGAAGGGCATCTTGTTGGCCTCCGTGTCTCGATTGATTAACTCCTTGGTAAACCTGGATCCTAAGACAATCATTGCTGCCCTGCTGCTCCTATTGGCAGGCGCCGTCCTGAACAAGTTTGTCCCCTTTGCCTGGCGCGGCTTCATTGCTGCTTGCGCGTGGCTGGGACGCCGGATCGGTGGAAGATTTGCCTTCCGCTATTTTGAACGTACGTATTTAGATTGGCTCGTCACACAACTAAGAGAATTGAAGTTGACGGGTATTGTTACCAGCGATGCTACGAAGAAGCCGCGACTCGAGCAAGTCTTTGTCACCTTGCGAATGGGAGGGGAAAGAGATGAGGTATCTTTCATGGATTGCGCCGTTGCTGTATGCAACGAAATCCGGAGGAATCCAGGCAAACGCCGAAGTCTGCTCGAATCACTGAAAAGAGACTTGGAACGTGCGCCCTCCGAGCAACGCAAGGAAGTGGAAGAGTACATAGCGCGGAGCATCAAAAACAAGAAGGTCCCAAAGGGCATCGCAACCATCCTATCTATCTCCGACGCGCTGCCAACTCTTGTCCGGCGTTCGTTATTAATCGAGCAATTGGTTCAATCGACTTTTTTTAGAATGAGCACGGACGGATTCTTGTCGGATGGGGAAGCAAATGAATCGGACTATCTACACACTCTGTTCAACCAGACCCTACGTGAAAATCGACGTCTTGCTGTTCTTGGCGCACCAGGTTCCGGAAAGAGCACGCTCCTTCAATACATTGGGCTTGCGTATGCCAAGGCCCGTGCGGGTGACACGAAGCTTCGAAAAAAGAAAAGTCATCGCAAATCGTTAGGAGCTACGGCCTGGCGACTCCCCGTTTTCATACCCTTGAGCACCGTTTCCAAAGCTCTAGCTGAACCTCTTCCTAATGGCAATAGCCGAACCCTCCTAGATGTATTGCCGAGCATTCTTCCACCCGATCTACAAAACGATCCTTCTGCCTCAAAATTCTTCAAAGGTAGGATCGCGGCGGGAGAGTGTATTTTGCTATTCGACGGATTGGACGAGGTCCCGACTGAGGAAGAGTTCAAGGCAGTGGTGAACTGCATCGAGAGCGTCACGATTGCTCATCCTAAAAATCAATGCATTGTTACGTCGCGAATTGCGGGATGGAGAAGCGGCGTACACGCTGACTTCAAAGTGTTCTACCTTGCAGAACTCGCCGAGTCACAGATCAATTCATTCATAACAACATGGTGTGACGCCGTCGAGCAAAACGCGGTTATCGGGCGACTTCAAGATGAGGGGCAGGCGGACAGGGCTAATCGTAGGCGCAGAGCCTTACAACATGCGACTCAACTCAGAGCTGCGCTAAAGTCTAATCGGGGCATGAGGCAACTTGCCTCAAACCCCATGCTGCTCTCGATTATCGCGCTGGTACATCATAGCCTCCCAGATCTTCCGAAGGAACGTACCAAGCTTTACTCTGAATGTTCCAAAATTCTGCTGGAACAATGGGATATGTCAAAGGGAAGGAAAGTGGATGACACTCATTTGCGTCTTGAACAGAAGGAAGCCATCCTCAGACGTATTGCATTTGCTCTCCATACTGGAGAAATTGGCAAAAAGGGTGGCAGCCGAGAAGCGCCACGTTCAGAAGTTGAAAAACTACTGTCAAGCCTGCTACCGAATTTCAACAAGTCTTCCCGAGATGCCGAACGCCTGCTGACCCGCCTGATTGAAAGGAGCGGAATCATAGTTGAGCGTCAAAGAGACGTGTTGGCATTCTCACATCTCACGTTTCAGGAGTATTTTGTTGCATCGCATCTTGCCAAGAGCAAGCTTAGTGATTTTCTCCTTCAGGAAGGGCGGCTACTCACGGACTGGTGGCGGGAAGTATCTGTGATGTATGCGGGCCTGCTAGAAGACAGTAGCGATTTTTTGCGAGCGCTTCACAAGTACAACCACTCAGATCTCTTCTCGACAAAGCTGCTGCTCGCCGGTATGTGTTTAGGTGAGTCACAGGTTGTTAAACAGGTCTCAGTCCGCGAATCGATTTGCGCTGATCTTGCTCAACTTCGTGCACTTGATCGATTAATCGGACCGTCATCAGACTTTCGAGAACTCTCCGGATACCTATCTGATTGGGCACGGTCCGAGAGTGCACGTAGGCACGCGGTCGCCTTTTCAATCTCCTGTGCGGCAAGTTCGACGGAAAGAGATTCGCTCCTCAAGAGGCTCGAATCCACAATTCGCGAGGGAGATTCGGAAGACGTGCGACTATGCATAAGCGCCTTGCAGCTAATCCCTACGCTATCTCTTTCAGACTTGGCGGATGTTATCTGCTCGCAGGTCGGAAAACGAGACAGCAAAACGTCCATTAACTGCCTAAGGCTCCTATCCCGAGTTTTACCCACATACTCGAATCCATCCCTAGCCGTTGCCTTTGAAATCGCCTTTGAAGATCCTGATCAGAACGTACGTTCAGTTGCTGTCGATGTTCTTCAGGATGCTGGCGGCAACCGCGAGCTTCTTGAGAAACTAAGGCCAAGGGTGCAGAAACTACTAAGCGATGCAAGTTGGAGAGTTCGGCAATCCGCTGCTAACGTCTACGCTCACTACATTCGAAACCGAATGGCGGGTAGTGCTTCCAGATTGTTTGAACTGATAGATGGAGAGACCGATAGCGATGTTCTGGAAGCTGCGTTCAAATCCTTTCGCGAAGCGATTGACGATCCTTCGGAAGGCTACGCCGATAAGATAGTCAAGCTCCTGCATGGTAAAAATGAAGACGCTCGCGCCCTAGCGTTGGATTCAGTCATTCAACTCCTTGATACAGGAAATGGAGGGGCCATTAGTTTTCGGACGATCCAAGCATTCGTTGGCTCCAAATCGAAAACCATTCAGGACGTCCTCACCAAGGGCATGGCACGTCTTAGCAATTCAGTGTCAATCGGACATGCTATCGAACACCTGCTCATGTCGGTTCGAACTGGGACGTTAACGGAGAAGGCAAGCGCACTCCGTCTTCTCGGAGTATTACGCAAGCACCAAATCCATACCGACCAGATCGACGAGGTGTTACTGACTGGATTGCGATCAAACAAAAGCTATATGAAGAGAGGTAGTGCCGATGGGATTGGTGCATCAGATTTCGCAGGGTGCGACGATAACTCCTATCGAATTTTGCTCTCGATGGCTGGCACGCGAAGTGCCAAAACAAAGCTGAGCGCGCTAAACGCGATCTGCACTGCAATTACACCGTCTCGACGCGCAGATACACTTGACGTTTTGCGGCGCGGATTATCCTCTGACAATCCAAAAATTCTGGCTGCAGCATCGAAGATCGCTGCGCGGATGGGAAAGGAGGGTCAGGCTCTCCAAGGCTTGCTGTTGGATCGCGCTTTGAACCAGCGTCACTATCACGACCGGTTTTATCCGCATAGCATCAGCGGATTTCGACGAATTGGAACTACCTTCATCTTTCGAGGGGATTACGCCTCAGCGTTAGAAGCAGAACGGGCAGTGAGAGAGGGCCTAGTTTCTCTGATGTCTAGCAAAGCAGACTTCCAGAATCTTATCGAGGATATTTCAAAGAAGATCGATCAAAGCCAGAGGCCTCATTTCGCTTTGGCCTCGTTGGTTCAGATAATCGGCGCGGCCGCAGGCAAGCATTGCTCGCTGAAGGGGCTTGAATGTCTATTGCGGGTCCTGCGCTTACTCGAGGAAGGTTTCGATGGCTTTGAACATGGTGCCGATATGATTTTCTTCGGTGTGCCACCGTTCATGGCGCCAGATGGCGACTCTGTTTTTCGAAATGAGATAGTTGCAATAGGAAGGTGCCTTCAAGGTCGTGAAGTCGTGAAACCGATGAAGCACGCCTTGGAGACTCAGGGAGGGTTATCGAAAGACGCCCTTCTGCGTGCCCTTCCAGAATTTGATCTGACTGTCTTAGTCGAACTGATACCCACAATCAAGGATCTTGCTAACAACGATGCGCAACGTCTGAGGGATACCGCGTGGGAGTCGTTGAAGCGGATCAATTTCGCTAGGGAGACTTGGCGGATCAGCGAATCTGCAGCTACAGAAGGCCATACTAAAATGCCTTCGATCTCGAAGCTTGCTGCACCCGTGACATAAGAGATCAACATCAATTCGATTCGAGTTTTCTGAGGGCGTCTTCAATATCGGTTTGCGAGACGATGGCATAGCGCTCGAATACGCTTCGCGTGCGCCAGCCGCCGATCTTCATAATGACGCCTTCCGCGATTCCGGCACGACGCAGATTCCGAGCTGCGGTGCGTCGCAGATCATGAAAGAGAAGTCCGGGAACTCCTGCCGATTTGCAAGCGTTCGCCCACGTCTCGCGGAAATCCCTTACCGCCTTTCCATCGGGTCGGAGAAAGACTGATTCATCTGCTGACCGTCCGGCGACGCTTTGAGTGAGAAGATTGTGGATCGTGGTGGTCATGCTGACTTCTCTACCGTCTTTGTTCTTTGTCGTGCCGGGTTCCAAGCGAATCGTCCTTGCTTCAACATCCACTTGCCCCACCTTTAGGTTGATGAGCTCGCTGATTCGCCATCCGTAGGTGCGCCCCATCTCGACAATCGTTTGAAACCATAGATCGGGGCAATAGGCGATCAGCTTCCTGTATTGCGCGTCTTCGAGGAATCCGGTACGGATGTTGTCCTCAGTGAGTTTGGGAAATTTGGGCAGACGGAAGACCTTCGGCGGTGTGGCGAACATGCCGATACGGAACATCCGCTTCAACGCAGCCATCTCACGATTGATGGTCGCATTTGACGCGTTTTCACTTTGGCGATGGTCTACATACTTCGCCACCAGATCGCTCGTCACTTCCACGACCCGGTGTGACCCGAAGAACGGCTCAATGTGCAAGCGCCAGCGAGTCTGAACATCATCTGTCGTCTTCCGTCCATTGATGCGGTAATCGCGAAAGAGATCCTCGGCCAATTCACCTACGGTGATGCGTTCATGCGTGGGACCAACAAAGGTGTTGGCGCTGATCTCGGCAAGTCGTTTGCCAAGGATGCGGGTCGCTATGCGCTTGTCTTCCGTGCGCGTCGATTCACGAAACGATCTTCCATTGCGGTGATATTTGATCCACCAGACCGCACTGTCTTTCCGCTGATATAGGCTTCCGGTTCCCCGAGGACGTGCCATCTGAATATCCCCTCCAACAGGCTAGCTGGCGAACAGATCGATGCCAATGCGTTTATGCCGGTCGATATAGGCGTCGAGATCACGAAGGTCAAAGAGGAAGGGGGTACCTTCACCATCTTGCACGAAGGGTAATCCGCCGTCTTGGACCAAACGTCGCAGCTTCCATTCACTGATGCAAAGGTAGTCGGCGGCCTGTCTCGTTCTGAGAAGGCGACGATGCTGATGCGTCGGGGAGGGCGGAAATCGCATAGAGGAGAACTCCATTTACCGATGTTGACAATGTAAAGCAGATGTAATTACGCTGTCAACGTGTATGACATACAAATCAACGAAAGACAGATTGGTGATTGAACATGGTACGTGAACGTGACTTCTCCGAGGACAAGGCACAGGAGAGACAGCAAAAGACATTGTCTGTGCGCATTTCAGATGCATTGCATGAGCGTCTGGAGCGGGTTCGCGATGTTCTGTCCGTCAAGGCGGGTACCAGGGTGTCGACATCCGAAGTTGCCAAGCAGCTATTGGAATCGGCTGATGAAGAGCGGCTGGAGTTGATCGAGCTAATGCAGAAGCCCACAGATGCTCTTACTCGCATTCGGGAGAAGCACAGCCAAGGACTTCAACTCTCGAAAAGCGAATGGACCTGCGTTGCATATTACGTTCATCAGGGCATGGAATGGTTCAGTGGCAATAACTCGCACATCTCGCCGGATTCGTATATCGCAGTGATCAAAGCATTCCTTGCCGTCTATAAACTGCTTCCAAAGTCTGAGTTCCGACACCAGGATTATTACCTTGGAAATTTGGATCACCGAGATGCCGGTGAGATTGGGCCGATCACTAGCGAAGATGTTCTGAAAGCTGCTGCACGCTGCATTCAGAAAGTGGAGACAGCTACGAAGAAACCATACACGCCGCTCTATGCCGGGCGGAACCTCTATGCTGTCCTCGATGGCGAACGGATCACAGACACTCCCGCATTGAACGATGCTCTTGCACCGTTTTGGCCTGCACTTTGGCGTCTTGCTGCCAGAGGTCATTTCAGGGTTTGCAAGATGCCCCTCCGTGCTTCCAGAAACCCAGGAGAGGAGCATTTCGAGGATAAGTCTTACCTGCCGCCTGTATCGGAACCCGTATCCGATGGTCAGTTCTCGCTTTCGTTCTCCACACTCGACGGTACTGACCTTTCTGTCCTTCTAGTCTTTCCAGGCACACGTGGAGCAATGTATCCCATCAGTCCCTACCCAATGATTGCAAGATTCCGCGCAATGCTGTTCGGACTTCGAGCCGATCAGGAATTGCAACATTGGGATAGCGAGACATTCTTCGCGTACACCAGCCGGAATGGCGACGAGATAGACGCTTCATTCCGGGCGAAAGACAACGGCATCACATTTGGCTTCTCCCCGCAGGAATGGTCTGCATTGAAGAGATTGTTTACGAAAGCTTGGAATACGCCGGAGATCAGCCGCACATGGGACAAGCTGACCCAGGAATATGGCGAGTTGTGAAGAACGGTGCTTCGCACCGGAAGTAGAAGGACACACCACCCCAGATTGGGTGCTGTAGAGGAACCTTGGTTGCCGTACGGGAACTTGTTGGCACAACGTGGTTTGGGAATATCTTGAGCCTTTTACTCTGTGTCGCGATACCGCGCGGTAACTCATTGATTCTTTTGTCGAGCGCAATTCATGCCGCTAGAAGGTAACCCTTATGGTGAAGCTGCCTCTCCGCAACAAGTCGGTAGGAACAAAAGTCACAGAAGCTGAATTCGCTACTCTTGAAATCCAAGCGCGAGCGCGGAAATTGACGCTCTCCGAGTGGGTGCGTGCAGAGTTGTTGGAGCCTAAACAAAGCAGAGATGACGATGTTCTGCTGGCGGAGGTTCTAGCTCTGCGAACAATCATGATCAATCTGCTGTTCTCGCTAGCGAAGGGCGAACGGTTGACGACAGAAGCGATGAAGGAGCTGATCGAGCGCGCAGATGGAGATAAGGCAAGCCGTGCAATGGAGCGGCTGTCGGCAGGACGGAAGGTGGTTTCCAAATCAGTTGCTGAATTGGAAGTGGAAGCGAGGGCCTAGATGAGTGAATGGGGACGGAAGAGATACCAGAACTGGCCGAGCCGTAAGCCGTTGGCTACTTATGGAGCGTTGCTGCTGGCGGTTGTCGTATTCGGCATCGGAATATGGTGGCAGTACAGCAAGAATTGTAGCTTCGTCGAGCGGTTCTATCTGCCGGTGTACGCGAAGACGTGGGTGCGTGGGAAGATGTCGGCGAAGAACCAGACGCGCTACGCGCTGATCGACATCGTGAATAAGAAGGGGCAACAGCGGCTAGCCTTGGCCGGCGAGGTCGAGCCGATTCTGAATCCTGATGGGACGAACGCGTACGTGCTGACGGCGGAGGCAATCAAAGACGGATTCGTGAAACCTGTTTGGGATGCTGGATTCTTCAATGACGTTCGGTTGCACAGCTTTTTGGGTCACTGGATATTCGGCGATCAAACTGTGTGGGACTTGCTGAAATATCCAGCGTATGGGGCATTAGGCACCCTGATTCTGGGGCTGATCCTGGCAGCGCCGAAGGATAGGAAGCGAGCTCTAATCTACAAGCATGGACGGCGGCTTCGCGGGCCGGAACTGGTTACAACGGCTGAGTTCAATACGAAGTTGGGCCGTTCAAAAGGGTTGACAACATACCTGCCAGATGGCCTCGCGCTTATCAACGAAAACCAGAGTTGGATAGACAAAACGTTCCGCAAGGATGAGAGCCGCTGGGTGCGCATCCCGCGTGATAGGGAGGCCATGCACTTCCTGATCGTTGGTGATTCGGGACATGGCAAGAGCGCGACTGTTCGGCAAGCTCTGAGCCAGATATGGGAGCGCGGAGAGACCGCCATCGTGTACGACCCAGCGATGGAATATCTGCCTCAGTTCTACGACCCAAAGCGTGGCGACGTCATCCTTAATCCCCTGGATGCGAGGTGCCCGTACTGGACACCGAGCGAGGAGGTCCCCCATCCGGCAGAAGCCCTTACCTTATCTGCTTCGTTGTTCCCTGACCAAGGTCGAGAGCATAGGTTTTTCGTCGAAGCACCGAGGAAAATCTTCGCTCATCTGCTCAATCTGAAACCCACTCCAGAGCAGCTTACAGGCTGGCTCTGCAACCCAGAAGAGATTGACCGCCGTGTGGAAGGAACAGAGATGGCGGCGATGATCGACCGTCAGGCGGGTCCGCAGCGGTCAGGTGTTCTCGGGTCGTTGAATATGGTCGCCGACGCCTTGAAGCTTCTACCGCGCGAAACCGAAACCGAACGGCGCTGGAGTGCGGCGGATTGGGCGAAGGAGCGCAAGGGATGGGTGTTCATCACTTCTAAGCCGACGGTGAGAGAGCGGCTACGCCCCCTCATCAGCCTATGGCTGGACTTGCTCGTGTTGAGAACGATGGACGAAGGATCAGCGACCAAACGAAAGACGTGGTTTGTCTTGGACGAACTGGCGAGTTTGCAGCATCTTCCTCAGTTCAAGACGGCCATCACGGAAAGCAGGAAATCGAACAATCCCATGATTCTCGGCTTCCAGGGAAAGGCGCAAATCGAAACACTGTACGGAACTATCTCGGAGGCGCTACTGTCACAGCCCGCCACGCGAATCTATCTGAAAACGAGCGAGCCTATGGCGGCGGAGTGGATTTCGAAGGCCATTGGGGAGATTGAGATTGAACGCTACCGTGAGACACGGACTTATGGGCAGTTCCCGCAGTCTCGCAAATCGGAAAGCGAGCAGCGGGATGTTTCACGTGAACCGTTAGTCATGGCCTCGCAGATCAGCGGCCTCGATCCGCTGCATGGCTATCTGAAGCATGGAAACTTGGTGGTCGAGATGAGGGTTCCTTATGGAGCTAGAGGCCCGTCACGAGAAGTTCATCGAGCGGAAGCTGGGACAGTATATGCGGGTCGTGGGCGAGCCTATGCCCCCAACGCAAGAGGTGAAACAGATGGAGTTGAAACCAGTCGAAGGACGCGGCATTTACTTCGAGTAGAAACCAATGGTCTCCATATCCAAACCGATTAGCGCGGGCCAGGCGCAGGCGTACCACAAGGAGGAGTTTGCGAACGCGCGGGAGAATTACTACACAGAGGGCGAGCGTGTGCGCGGAGAGTGGCAGGGCAAGCTTGCGGAGCGTTGGGGCTTAAGCGGTGAGGTGCATGAGGAGCAGTTCGCGCGGTTGTCCGAGGGCCAGCATCCGGGAACGGGCGAGCAGCTAGTCCGGCATCAGACTGCGCGGGAGTACGAGAACGGACGAGGGGAGGCGGTGCGTTCGATGGAGCACCGGGCTGGTTGGGATGCTACGTTCAGCGCGCCGAAGTCCGTCTCACTTACCGCACTTGTCGGTGGCGATGGCCGGATTAGGAAGGCGCACCAAGAGAGCGTGCAAGTCGCGCTCAATGAGATGGAGCGGTACGTCCAAGCCCGGATAGGTGGGAACGCTCCTGCCCAAACGACGGCTATGTGGGCCGTCGCCAAGTTCGAGCACGACAGCAGTAGACCGGTGGACGGCTACGCGGCGCCCCAGCTTCATACCCACGCGGTTGTCTTCAATTTGACTGAGAGTGCGGATGGAGACACACGCCCTCTTCAGCCGCAGGAACTCTATAAGACCCAGCAGTACGCGACGGCGGTCTACCGATCGGAGCTGGCTGAGAGTTTGCAGCGGATGGGCTACGAGATTGAACGTGGGGAGCATGGGCAGCCGGAGATAAGGGGTTACTCGCGCGAGTACCTGGAGGCGTCGAGTCCGCGGCGGCAGCAGATCAAGGAACATCTTGAGGAACGTGGCCATGCTGGCCCAGAGGCCGCGGAGATCGCGGCCCATCGGACACGCGACGCGAAGCAGCCTCTCTCACGCGATGAGGTCCGGGCGCAGCATAGAGCGATGGCAACCGCTCATGGAGATCAACCGCAGCGAGTTCTCATGGAGGCAGCGCAGCGTCCGGGTGTGGAACTGATGCCCGAGTCATCGAGGACCGCCGCGCATGAGGGCATGAGCTACGCACGAGAACGCGGTATGGAGCGCGAGGCCGTGACGGATGAGCGGTCGCTCATTCGCGATGCGCTAAAACACACGATGGGTGAGTCACGCTTACCGGAGATAAAGGCCGAATTCGAGAAGCGTGTAGAAGCACGGGAACTGATCGAGGTTCGACGCAAGGAGGGGTTTGCGGGACGCGCGTTCACGACCGCCGAGATGCAGGGATATGAGCGCGAGCTGGTCGACCGGATGAAGACGGGCCAGGGTAGTCGCGATGTATTGGCCGATGGCAAAGTGCGGCAGCAGACAATGGAGCAGCACCCGCATCTGAGCTTGAGCCAGCGTCAAGCGGTCGAAACGGTTCTGACCAGCCGCGATCAGATGATGGCCCTTGAGGGCGTAGCCGGAGCTGGGAAGACAACTTCCTTAGCCGCCGTTCGTGAAGCAGCTATTAGCTCGGGCTATAAGGTCGAAGGGCTCGCGCCAACATCGCGGGCGGCGCAGAAACTCAGCGAAGCGGGCATGGCGACGGAGACACTGCAACGGCATCTGACGCGCGACGAAAGGTCCGACGAGGGCGGAAAAACGCTCTATATAGTCGATGAATCGAGCATGGCGAGCACCAAGCAGATGCACACATTCGTCGAGCGGCTCGGGGAGAATGATCGTGTGCTCTTCGTGGGTGATACACGGCAGCATGAGGCGGTCGAAGCGGGCAGGCCCTACGCGCAGTTGCAGGAGGCAGGGCTTCGTACGGCGCGGCTAGATGAGATCATTCGTCAAAAAGACCCGGCTCTGAAGGAAGCCGTGGAGCAGCTGGCGCGGGGTGAGGTGCGCGAGGCCATAGGCAATCTCAAACAACAGGGCAGGGTGCATGAGATCGCCGACCGGCAGGAGCGCATCAGAGAGATCGCCGGCGAATATGTGCGCTCACCTGAAAACACGTTGGTCATCTCGCCGGACAACGAATCGCGGCGGGAGATCAATCGGCACATCCATCGTGTGATGCAGGACTCCGGTCAGGTCAAAGCCGAGGAGCACAGTGTCCATGTGCTTAATGCGCGGCAGGACCTCACGGGAGCCGACCGGGCGCACGCGCGGAACTACGAGCCGGACGACGTGATCCGGTACTCGAAAGGCTCGAAGCCTCTTGGCATCGAGGCGGGCGAGTATACGCGTGTCGTCCGCGCGGACGCCAAAGAGAACACGGTGACGGTTGAGCGGAGGAGCGGCGAGGAGCTCATCTACGATCCGCGCCGGTTGCAGGGCGTGACGGTCTACCGCGAGACGGAGCGGGCGTTCGCCCAGGGCGACCGGGTGCAGATGACCGCGCCATATCACGAGCGAAAGCTGGCGAATCGTGAGCTGGGGACAGTTGAGATGATCGGCGGCGACGGCAACATAAGACTGAAGATGGATTCAGGCCGCGAGGTCGAGTTCAACACGAACCAGCATCCACATCTCGACTATGGCTATGCCATGACTAGTCACAGCAGCCAGGGCCAGACGGCGAATCGAGTGCTGATCCATATTGATTCGGAGCAGGCGCACAGCCGATTGCTCAATAGCCGCATGGCCTACGTATCGGTATCCCGTGCCCAATACGATGTCCAGATGTACACCAATGATGCAAAGGCACTTGGCCAAGAACTGAATCGAGACGTGTCGAAGTCGATTGCACTTGAGGAAGGTGCGATTGCACCGAAGTTTGATCCTCAGCCAGCGCAGCAACTCGTAGAACGGATTGGCATGAACGTGAGCATATAGGCGTGTTGCAATACGTCATCCTTTATAATCAACTAATGACGTTTTGAGACAGGCAAACATGACAAACAACATGATGAAGACGATGCGATATGTCAGTAAGCACGGGATCGTGAGACCTCGCGATCTTGAGACTCTTGGTATCCCGCGTGAATATCTTCTGCGTCTCTACCGGCGAGGGAAACTCAGTCGGTCTGGCCGGGGCATCTACACGCTGCCGGATGCATCCATAACAGAGCGCCATTCGTATGCCGAAGTCGCCAAGCGAGTGCCGGGAGCTGTCCTCTGTCTTCTGTCGGCTCTCGCCTTTCACGAGATCACGACCCAGAATCCCGTTTCAATTTGGATTGCTCTAGCTAAGGGAGCCAGAAAGCCAGCTCTGGAATCTAATTCGCTGAGGATTGTTCGGCTCTCAAAACCATCGCTTACTGAAGGAATCGAAACCCATCGTGTCGAAGGTGTTTCCGTCCGCGTCTATTCCGCTGCAAAAACCGTAGCCGACTGCTTCAAGTTTCGGAACAAGATTGGCCTCGACGTTGCCATCGAAGCCCTAAGAGATAGCCTTTCTCAAAGAAAGGCCAGCATCAATGATATCTATCGCTACGCGAAAATTTGCCGCGTGAGCAACGTCATCCGTCCATATATGGAGGCCATATGACGCGCGAGCCGAACAAGAACCAAGCTGCATCCATCCGCGCTCGATTGCTTTCCCTATCCCAAGAGAAGGGCGAAGACTATCAAAGGGTGCTTGGCAGATTCGCGATTGAACGCTTCTTGTACCGGTTGGGGAATTCGTCCTACAGAGATCGTTTTGTCCTCAAGGGCGCAACGCTCTTTACTCTGTGGACAGGGGCAACCCATCGACCGACAAAGGACCTGGACCTGCTTGGATGGGGTTCCTCCGAGATTGCCGACGTAGAACAAGCTATTCGTGTGATCTCCGAGTTGCAGGAAGATGACGGTATTTTCTTTGATAGCAAGTCAATTGAAGGTGAAAGAATCAAGGAGGATGATGAATATGATGGAATTCGCATCAAGTTCCGCGCTGAACTCGCGGGGGCACGAATCCCTTTGCAGATTGACATCGGGTTTGGTGACGCCGTTTACCCGGAGCCTGAGCTTGCCGCCTTTCCCGTGCTCCTGCAAATGTCAGTGCCTGTCATTCGCGCCTATCCACGGGAAGCGTCAATAGCCGAAAAGCTGCATGCGATGGTCGAACGCGACATTCGTAATAGCCGCATGAAGGACTTTTATGACATCTGCTTCATGGCGAATACGTGGACTTTCCAGCTTGCTTCATTGCGAAGTGCAATCACGGTGTCATTCCAGAGGCGCGGGTCTACTCTTACGAATGAGATCCCATTTGCCCTGACCAATGAGTTTTTGACCGACGCGCAGAAGATGCTCCAATGGAAGGCATTTGCAGGACGGTTGAACCCCAGCGACAAAGTCCCTTCGCTTGCCGAAGTTGGTGCCGTTCTCCGCGCATTCCTGTTGCCGTGCCTCTCAGCCCAAACCGACACCGCAGCCCTGATATGGACACCCAATCGTGGATGGCACGATTCCGCAAGCTGATTCCTCGACGCTCACTTACCGGGCACAAGTCCAGCCGATGAGGCGACATACCCTTCGCTCCGGCGTCTGTAAAGGCTCCTCGCTGCGCTCCGACCGCTAGCGCGGCGCTCACGGCCTTGACAGACGACTCCGCTGCGGGTCGTTTCCGGTTATGAGAAGAATGTATTCTTCTCATGTATTCACAACCATGTGAAGGCTCAAGCCATTGCTCCAAGCTTGTAGCGGGCTATCGCCTGAGCCGACGCCACCCATGTTTTGTGATCATTTGCTAGTCGAGCGCAGAAATGCCGCAGGAGCGAAGATAATCGAATGTTCCATCGTAGAACGAGCGGGGTCGTGTGTGATCGGAGGTGTTTCCCTTTGGAACGAAGACGATCATCCCCTGCCGAGCTCGCGTCAAAATCACTCGATATGCGTTCTTCAGGTACAGTCGCCTGGAATCGTCGTTGATGGATTGCCACTTGGTGCCCTTGAAGGTCTGGTAGGCCCATTTCCCATTCTTGTGATGAAGATCTCCATCCCAACATACGCCGACCCAATCCAGCTCGAGCCCTTGTACGGCAAACTCACTTGCCACGTCTTCTAAATAGTATGACGATCGAACATCTGTGCTGGCATTGAGAAACCAGTTTGCCGGCTCGATCTCTGCTTTGATGTGGATACCTTCGGGTCGAAGGCGCTGGGCACCTGATGATGCCACTAACCCAAAGCGTTCCGACCCGCGAGCCTGCCCACGTAGCCAAGCCCTTGCAGTCGCAAGATCTCGTGTCAAGTAGATGGGATAGGCTTCTTTTATGCTCTTGTACGTAGCCCTTGCAGCTTCCGGATCGTCATCGAGAATGTGACCGACGAAAGCTGACAGCGCCTCTGCGCGAAACGATCGCATGGAAACGGCGAGATGAAGGTGTTCGTCCGAGCAAACCCGCGGCGATGCGAGGAACGCCTCTACATCATTCGCGGAACCATATTCCGGAAGTGCGATCCGCGGTGAGACGTGGACCTCCCAAGTTGGAAACCGAGTCTCAAGTGCACTGATCCATTCGGATATGCCGGCCTCTCCGGTGTTGATCTCCTGGCCGCCTCCTACAAGGCACACAACCGTACACCAATCTGGATGTCGGTCCATCACACTGATGAGGAACTCTGGCTCTGAAACATCAAAGTCGGCCTGCCCTCGCTTGCGCTGCATAAAGCTAGCCGCCTGTTCACGGGTCCAGGCGCGTTGAGCTTCATCAAACACGACGACCTTTTCTACAGGGATATGTTCATTGCCGACGTAGTGATCACGAAAGTGATGAATATTCTGGATAAAACTGCGTACCTCGCGTTCCGCTGTCTTCTTGGAGACGCCCTCACGTCGTGCTTTGTCACGGGCGAGTGCTTCCCTGAGCACATCAACGAGTGGTCCATTGCCAGAGAGAAAAACTGCGTGTTCGTCATGATGCTCTTCGGAACGCCGTGTCGCGATATTTAGCCCTGCCAGGGTTTTACCAGAGCCGGGTACTCCAGTGACGAAACAGATGGCTTTCGTGCGATTCTGCCGGGCTCGATCGATGACGGCACTTACGCTAGCGCTCGTCTCTTGAAGATTCTTCGCGCCGGCATCCTTTCGCCGAATGTCGGTCACGTTATGAGTGCGGTACAGGACCTGTGCGGCCTCAACGATAGTCGGCGTCGGTTTGTAGCCTTTTGACATCCATACGTCCACGTCGAGAGTTGGAAATACATGTGCAGAGCAAATGTGTTCGATTAGAGCGCCCAGATCCGTCGCGTTTGTCCCAACTGGAGATGCAACGAGATCATTCGCAAACTGGAGCTTCGGCACTGGCAGAGAATCAGCGGTGGTGGAGATCAGCACTGGGACGATCGCAACAGTATGGCTGCCTTCATGGAAGTTTTTGAGATCTAGGGCATAATCTACAACCTGAGCAAACGCAGAGGCCAGATGCACGCTTGCGCCTGCTTTGAACTCAATGACAAAAACGATGTTTTCCGATAACAGTACCGCGTCAGCTCGTTTACCCATCCTCGGAATGTAGAACTCTAGAAACAATCGTCCTTCTGGACGATTAGCGAGAGCAGCCTTAAGGATGGAAATCTGCTGAACCCAGGCCCAACGCTGTTGCTCTTCGAGAGCATGATGATGCTCTGTCGTTAAGACTCCGAGAATGCGTTCAGCATCGTCGCTGAGGAAATTTTGAATGGGCGCCTTGTAATAGGCCTTAATTGGCATTTGGGTGGCTTACTCTCATTACTTGTCCCTATTGATCGCTGATTCAACTTCGAGGATATTGATATTCTTGGTTTTGTTCCAGATATGATGAACATCCTCGCAGGCATCAGACGCAAACCCACCATCTGGTCCAAATGAATTCCTTCGTTGTCAGCTGTCGTGAAAAAACCCTATGACTTAGCAAACGAGAAGGGAGTATCAACACCCGCTTCGAGTTCGGCTGTAAGCCTTCTGCACAACAGAAGGGGGACAGCGCCAAAGATTCCGAAACTGCAATCGATGAGGCGCCAGCCGACTGGAATACCGCGGATATGCCCTGCGATGAGGGCAAGAGGGATTACGCCTGCGCAGGCAATCAGCCCGAAGGTGATGATCCACTTGTTACGAACAGGGTCGATGTAGGGACCAATAAACACAACCGCGATGACCAGATGAGCAAATGCCAGCCAATCAGTTCCATAGGCAAGGAATGGATAGCGGGTGTTCGTTGCACTCAATCCCTCATTGACGCGCTCGAGCCACGGAAGCAGGCCTGTGGATTCCGCGATTGGCTGCAGCGAGCTTAAATGAAAGAAGGACACGAGCCAGCCAAGCTCCGTCTGGAGAGGAAAGGCTGTAACGCCGCTAAGAAACAAGCCGATGATAAAGATGGAGAGCCAGAAGCGGATGCGGCGGATATGATCAGATGACTTCATAGATTTTGACTAGAGTAGCTGGTGTGACTCATACAGTCGAGGTGACGGACTCCACAGTATTGGTCGGCACTGCCCCAAAGCGTCTTTCCCTCCGATTGAATTCTTCGAGCGCAGCAGCGAGATCGGTCTCATCAAACTCAGGCCACATCCGATCTGTAAAGAGGAGCTCTGCATAAGCCGATTCCCACAGTAGGAAATCCGAAAGTCTCTTCTCGCCGCCTGTTCGAATCAACAGATCGACCTCTCCGCCTTCTGCACCAAGAGCCTGAGTCAGCAGCGGACGGAATAGATCCGGCGAGCGTGATATTTCGTTCGGGAGAGAGGCATTCACTCCAACCGCCGCACGCGCAATGGCATCTCGTGACGAGTAGTCGATAGCAACGCACAAATGAAGACAACTTCCTGCTGCGGTCATTGATTCGGCCCTGTCGATTTCCCGCAGCACTGCTTTCGCGAGTCGATCACGTCGCCCGATCACGTTAAGCCGCACGCCACGTCGCTGCAGTCGCTCCGCCTCCAGGCGCAGGAAGGCCCGTAGAAGCCAGAAGATGCTCTGAACTTCGGAGCCCGGTCGACTCCAGTTATCGGAAGAGAATGCGTAAAGCGTTAGGCGAACAATGCCCAAATCCAGTGCGCCCTCCACAACACGTCGGACTGTCGCAACGCCGGCGCGATGCCCTGCGACGCGGGGTAAACCACGTCGCAGAGCCCATCGGCCATTTCCATCCATGATGATTGCTACATGCAGTCTTTCCCGTTGTTTACTCTGCATTGAATCCTCCCGTAAGAGCCTTGCTCTATGCTGTGTGGCCTGGCATCACCGGTTTGGCTTGTTCAGGAGGACCTGTTACGGGAAGAGAACTGTACCAATCGATTCTGCGCGTGACGTACATGGCAGCTGCTACTGCTAGAAAACTGGCAACCGCGCCAACCAGTAGCGCATTGTCTTCGAGGGTCAGCAATAGATAGATCAGCGTGTACAGCAGCGTGAAGATAACCATTGCTATCACGCCCTGTAACCGACTGGAGAAGATCCATCCGGCATTGGCCGAAAGGAGAATCACTGTGGCAGTACCTGCAAGCATAAAGCCGTAATCGAAGCCGATCCTTTCGGCGAAGGACAAGAGGAGCAGGTAGAAGATGATCTGGGCTATTCCGACCAGAATGTACTGTGCGGGATGAACGCGTCTGCCGGTGGTGGCCTCAAAGATGAAATAGGAGAGGAACACCAGACCAAGAAAAAGGAGTACATATTTCAGGGACCGGTTGACGGACTGATAAGGATCGGCCACTTCGATGAAAGACATGCCTAGCCCCGTTGTGTCGAGCCCATTAATCGAGTCGCTTGGTCCTTCGGCGCGCACGCCGCGGGCGATGAAGGGGACAGACCACTCTGCGGTAAAGCCCTGGTTCGATATGTTTCGGTTGACGGGCGGGATTCCTCCATCAAATCCTGGATTTCGCCAATCGCCCTGCGCCGTGAGATGGGTTGTCTTGCCATAGGCAAGTACTGAAATCCGCTCCGCACCAGAGAATCGCAATGTGGATGTCGTATGGAATTGGGTATCAGGCCTTACGATATTGGCAACCTTCGCGCCAAATAGAGACAATTTGACGTGTCGGTTTTGTTCTCCACCAAGAGTGATGTTTTCAGCGATCTCCGCCGGCACAAGCGTCACAGTCTTTGCGTCTGTCGTCAATGTCGCGTCGGCCAGGGCTCCGCGTGCGTCGCTTACTCCGACGACAATTTCGGCGCGGCTCCAGTCAAGTTCTGCGCCCTGCGGAGCGGCAGCAGGAACTCCTGAGAGGTCGAAGTTCGCATCGAGCTTCAAATCCGCCTGAAACACGGGTACCCTGAAAAGCGAACGATGTCGTTCTTCTGTCTTAGTCCTGAGAGCAGCAGAGGCCTGTGTGGGAAACACCAAATAGATACCATGCTTCGTAGAATCAGCCGGAGATTGTGGTGGGATGCTGTACGGTATGGCGAGGGTCGGCCCAAGGAAGGTCTGCGGACCTCCTACGTGACTGCTGATTTC
The DNA here is from genome assembly GCF_036877565.1 of Edaphobacter sp. HDX4. Taxonomy (NCBI): domain Bacteria; kingdom Pseudomonadati; phylum Acidobacteriota; class Terriglobia; order Terriglobales; family Acidobacteriaceae; genus Edaphobacter; species Edaphobacter sp. HDX4. The sequence goes on along the minus strand of NZ_JAEDXW010000007.1, from coordinate 166,230 downwards.
TTTGACGACATCTTCGGCCCGTTTTGTTCTGTCATCGACCAAGCCACTTACAAAGAACGCCGGAATGGCCATCAGCAATGCCAGCGCGCACACGATGATGAGTTTGAAGCCCATCGATAGCGATCTAAACAATCCCCGAGGACCCGACTGCAACATTGAAAAGTCATTCACTGAATTATCTCCCTATCGCAAAGTACTTTGCATCGCAAAGCTGTAAAGCAAAAAAAACTAAACTCTTGATGGAGTCAGACCACGCACCGGATTGCCTGACGGTTCTTCTTTCGTTTCCTTGGCGGCATCGCGAATCACCTGCTCAAGAGCGGATAGATATTCAACATAGCGTTTGCGGCCTGATGAGGTGATACGACAGACCGTAAGCGGTCGATTGTGCTCATGCCCCTTCAATATCTCGACCATCTTTCCTTTTTCCAGCACGCTCAAATGCCGGCTTAGATTTCCATCCGTGAGAGCGCATAGCTGCTTGAGATCGTTGAATGTCAGCCCCTTGGGATTGGTGATCAGGGAAGTCAGTATGCTGAGGCGAGCGCGTTCGTGGATCACCCGATCCAGCCCCTCATAAGCAAAGCGACCTTCGCTGGATGGAGATTTAGGCTTCATCTTCATTCTCCGTCGCGGTGAATAAAAGAATTGCCGCGACTAGCAACTGACCTGCCCCGTAGGAAATTCCCATGGTCCATGGAGAAAGCGCCCGGTTGCCCCCCATTGCGAGACAACTCAGCCCCGTCATTAGATACCATGCACCTGCTGCAATCATCGGTCGCGGTAAGAAGCGGCACGATGAAAATACTCCAAGCCCAAAAATGACCTGCCACATTCCTGGGAGCATCCACGTCGCGAATCGAACGTAACGCAGGAGCACAATCGTTACGAGTAGGCCTGCGCCCACCGATGGCAAAAATTGCTCAACCGCCATTCCAAGCATTTCATTTGATAGACCGGAATGTATACGGCGCGTGCGCGTGTACATCTGCACTCCAGTCAAGAAAGTGGACAAAACGGCCGTCGAGATCCAGATGCCCAGGTATGCGGAAATGTGACTGCCCGGATCTCGCACCCAATGCGCCTGGGCTCCCGCAGCTAGAATCGCGAACATACCAGTCGTCGCGAGTGTCGCCGGACCATAACCACGAAACTCCGTGGTATTGGCCATCTGTTTGCGAATGCTGCTGATGTCGCCAAGTGCTTTATAGAGATCATTCATGAGCAAATCACTTTACAGTGCAAAGTAAATCAGGGAGACAAGTCTATGTCAAGATGCGAAAATCTCTGAGTAGAAATTTCTAAGAGTGGACCATATTGAATGCGGTGATTTAGGACACGCCTACATCGACGGTGGTCCGAATTCCCATTCCAGCAGAGATGAGCTTGAACGATCACACAAGTCCAGGGGAACTGTCGATCTGGCACCCGCCGATCCCGATGATTCAACTGTGCCCAAACTGTGCCCAAACATCCAGAAGTGCCCCTGACAGAACCGCATGGAACCGCATCGATAAGTCCGCTAAGTCGCTGTAAATACTGCATTTTCAATGCGTAGGAAATGAGCGGTAGGGACTCAAAATCCGTCGGAAGCAATTCCATGGGGGTTCGATTCCCCCTCCCGGCACCATCTATCCTATTCATTTAATAGGCTTGCGAGCGTCTAAGCTGAACGTCCCGCAGAGTTCGGGTACGGAGTCAGGTACAGAACGCATCCTTCTTGTTTTCAATAGTTTGGGATATTTCCCGCTCAATGTTCGGCAGCAAGCTAACCATAGTTACCCTGTTTTACGCTCGATTACGGAATACGCAGCGGATAATTGGTCCGCGCGCCATGACAACAATCGATTGAGACGGTAGGGAGCGGGAAGGGAATTGGCTGTGGATTCCAGACAGTCACTAGGCCTAGTTCAGTGGCAAACCGTTCGGTAACCAGCTGCTCCGATGGTTGTGAATACGTATCATCAGTGGATTCTTCGATGAGTGCGTTGCCCTGGAGTCGCCAGTTGAGAATCCACTTGTCCGAGATGGCGACTATTCGGACATGGGGAAACTGCCTTGCAATAATTCTGTCGACGGGAGTTGGTGAGGGGTATACCTTTCCTACACATCAAGAACAGTCTAGCGGGCCACCTTTATTCCGGAGGTGCTATGAAAGCTATCGACGCAACTGTTCCTTTTCGATACAGACTGGTCATTCTGCTGGGCTCGGCGTGTCTTCTGGCGGTTCTGACAGCCGAGCTGTTGCTGTCGTCCCGGCAGATGTCGCTCACGCTGGATGAGGGCGCGCACCTTTATGCCGGTTACCAGCACTGGCGTGCGCGGGATTTCGGGGTCAACCCGGAGCATCCGCCGCTGGTAAAGCTGGTGGCCGCCCTACCGCTGCTGGGAATGAATCTGAAGCAGCCGCATCCGCCAAACCCGTTCTTCATCGTGGAAGAGTATGCGGGTGGCGCAGAGCTGTTGCAGGCGAACAACATGAACCTGCTGCTGAACCGCAGCCGGACAGCCGCGTGCGTCTTCACGCTGCTGCTGGGTGTGCTGGTATTTGCCATGGGGTACGAGATGTTTGGGCCAGAGGCGGCGCTGCTGGCGTTAGCGCTGTTTACGTTTGAGCCGACGGTGCTGGCGCACGGAGCGCTGGTGACGACGGACATGGGGGTGGCTGCGTGTTTGTGCGCTACAGTGTATGCATTTTACCGGTATGTGAAGCAGCCGGGCGTTACACGCCTGCTGGTGTTTGGCGTTACGGTGGGGCTCACCCTGGTGACGAAACTGAGCGGGGTGCTAATCCTGCCCATCGTGGTGGTGTGCGCGGCGACAGGAGCTGATTCCCGTTTGGAACACGAGGCGCGCCTTACGGCTCGCAGGCGCGATCTGTGCGGGTGCGGCGATCGGGTATGTGATTCTGTGGGGCTTCTACGGGTTTCGTTATGCGGCGCGCCCAGCCGGGCTGGTCATGATGCCTCCACTTGCTCTGTTTGTACACATGATGCCGGGTAAGACGCAGACCTGGGTGGTGGTGCACCTGGCGCAATGGCACCTCCTGCCGGAAGCGTACTTGTATGGCTGGACCAAGCTGCCTGCGGGTTGTGACGCATGTGTCGGGATTCTTGTTCGGGAGGCTATACCCTCGAGGCTCATGGATGTATTTTCCGGCCGCGTTGCTGATCAAGAGCAGCCTGACGCTGCTGTTACTGACGCTGCTGGCGCCGGTCCTGTTTTTGCGGGGCCTGCTGCCGTACCGGCGTGAGCTGGTCTTTCTGGGTGCAGGGATGCTGGTCTTTCTGGGCGCGAGCATGACATCGGATCTGAATATCGGGGTTCGTCATGTGTTGCCCGTATACCCGTTCGCGGCGGTACTGGCAGGTGCATGCGCGTGGGCGATTGCAAAGTCATCGAAGGTAGCGATTTATGCCGTTGCGGCGGCGCTGCTGTTCCAGATGGTCTCGTCGCTGCGTACTTATCCCAATTACATTCCATATGCCAACGAGGCGTTCGGCGGACCAGACAAGTCGCATCGGTATCTTGCGGACTCGAACGTTGACTGGGCGCAGACACTGAAGCAGGTGAGTGCTTATCTTGCCGCTCATCAGATTACGGACTGCTGGATTGCGTACGCAGGCGTGAACGACGATCTGGCCCCGGCGGGAGTTCCTCGCAGGCCTCTTCCCACAGGGCTGGCCCTGATGGCAGGAGTGCCGCAGGCGGTGATCCCAACACATATCTCAGGAGTGGTGCTGGTGGGCGCGCAGGATGCCTCCGACATGCTGTGGGGTGAGGGTGATCTGAATCCATACAGGCAGTTCCAGGAAGGCAAACCGGAGGAGATGATTGCGAGCGCGGTTCTGGTCTATCGCGGGAATTATGACGTGACGCTTGCGGCGGCGCAGAGCCATGTGAGCCAGATACCGATGCTGCTGCGGCAGGGCATGGCCGAGCGTGCGGTTGAGGAGGCACGGACAGCGGTGGCGCTTGTTCCTGACAGCGCGAGATTGAAAGCACAACTAGGCGGCACTCTGAAGAGAGTGCACCGCGAGCAGGAGGCCCAGCAGGCGTTTGCGGAAGCGATGCAGATGGCGAAGATGCATCGGCCAAATGATCAGTCGAAACAGATTACGGAAATGATTGCAGAATTTCAGCAGCCGGAGTTCTGATGTGCAGTCCTGCTGGGGAACACGATGACGGTTACGAACGAATCCCGCCACGCGCTACTCCGGCACGGGGTTGTGTTGTTGACGTTCCAGTTTTATTGCGTGAAATGCTTTCCCCACGTCCGCTCATTTGACGGGAGAACCGGCATTCTGGACGGTCGCCCATCAAGTGTCCGATATGGCCGGCTTTCGTCCAAGGTGTGTAACTGGTCTCTTTCACAGCCGAAGATTTGCCAAACTTCATGGGGCGGGAGGAAACAAAGGAGGACCTAACATCTCCATTCCATATTTAGTCACAATCGCATTCATATCTGCGGCGCTCATCTTGTCCATGAGTCCCTTTGCACTCTCGTCGAAGAAGTTCTCGAATCCGGGGTATGCACATCAAAATTATTCTTCCCTCGGTTGTGCCCACGTTTGCCAAGACGTGGGGAATGTCGCGTGGTGCGCAGATACTGCCGCCGACTGGAAGCGTGTATTTTACGTTGCCCACCTCAAAAAGGAATTCGCTCGACAGAACGTAATACCACTCGTCTTCGCGATGATGAATATGACGTGGCGGCCCTCCCTTGGGCGGGTTGACGAGTTCAAAGATTGAACACGCACCAAGGCTGTCTTCTTTGGTTACCTTGCAGCCTGCACTTTTTTTCAATTCGGCAACGGCATAGTCGAAACGATTCTCGCCCGGCTTCACCACAGCTACTTTGCCCGCTGGTACAGGCTCGGCAGGTAGTAAGGAGGTGATGGAGGCGATCCCAAAAGCTTGTAAGAGGGTGCGACGATTAGCAATCCGGCATTTGTTTTCACCAGTTAGGGACCCAAAGTAGATAGAAGTGCAAGTCTTCTGTCAACCCGCAATACTTCAGATGAGCGGCAACTTGATCACTTGTCCGTAAAACGGGCTACTCGGACGAGTGACGGATGGTGTGATTGTGCTTAATTGGTGATAAATCGCCAAGGCACTCGGGGAGGCCTGAACGAGTGCATAGCCCTGGTTGCGACAGTAGACATCGTCATGGCAGTACCTTATTCGATCAATAACCCACGGATAAAACAGTGTCGCCTGATTCCGTCTGCATCGTAGATGTTGAAATCTGCAAGCGCGCCTGGTTCCATAAGCTCTGGCAAACCAAGCATTCTCGCTGGGTTCACGGACGCCAGCCGAGCAGCGGAATGCACCTCCGCGCAAGCAATCTTCTGCAAGTTGGCGACGGCGCGATCAAGAGTAATAACGCTGCCCGCCAGCACTCCTGTATCCGTTCGGCAGGCGTCTCCCTCCACGTGGACGATGGTGTCCCCCGTCATGTAGGTACCGTCTGGTCTCTCCGCAGCCGACAGACAATCCGTAATTAAAATAGCGCGCTCTGGTCCTTTCATCTTTAGCCACAGACGAACCGCCTCAGGCGCAACGTGAAAGCCATCGCAAATTAGATCGGCGTATAAGTCGTCTCGATCGAGAACTACCCCGAGAATACCGGGGTCACGATGATCATAGGCGCGCATTGCGTTGAACGTGTGGGTGGCAGAGGCGACACCGTTCTGCATGCCCGCGATCGCTTCCGCTTGCGTAGCCATCGAATGTCCCATCGAGCAACGAATGCCCAGAGCTGTTGCGTGCCTGATTGTCGCTAAAGCTCCGGGTAGCTCAGGTGCAATCGTCATCAGACGAATGTGGCCACGCGCAGCTTCCCAAAGTTGGTCCAGAAGCTCCGGTGACGGCAATCGCAGGTGTTCGGCAGGATGCATGCCGCGCTTTTCGTGCGACAGGAAGGGCCCTTCAATGTGGATGCCCACGGCTTGTGACGTTCCTTCGAGTGGGACCGTTTCGACGTATTCCGCCATCCGCTGCAGTGATGACACCGTGGTATCAAGCGATGCCGTGACGGTGGTGGGAAGAAACCTGCTCACGCCCGCGCGCGCCAGATGTTGAGCAATCTCTTGGAAACCATCGGAAGAAGCATTCATCACATCCTGTCCAGCGATACCGTGGAAGTGGACGTCAAGGAAACCAGCTGTAATGGTTGCATAGGGGAAGTCATGGTCGAGGTGCGCAATCGCCCGTGCAGACCGCGTGCTGATTTCGAGGATGTGCGCCCCCTCGATGGTGACGATCGGGTCCGCGAGAAGGCCCGATGGCGTCGCCAACATCTTCGCTGCAATTCGCTTCATTGCGATGTGGAACCTCTCTTCTGCCTTGCGATCGGTCAACGCTCTGAAATGAGCATCTGGATATAAAGTACGTCTGCTCAAGAATTCTGAAAAGCCTCATGCCGCAGAGATCGCCCAGTCACGCTAGGAGCCAGAAACGGGCCTAAGATGCTGCAACTTGCGCGCTTGAGTTCTGAATGAGCACATTATTGCCAACGCACTCATTCATGATGATGCGTAACGCAAGACGGTGTGCGCTACTTTGAATGGAATATTGACAACTGCTTTGCTAACCGTGCGTAGCAGTCATCGACTGCGGAAAGGCGCAAATTCGGGTACAAATTCAGGTACAGTCATCAGGTCGGCTCTTTCTGCGGACTTTCCGTGACTAGCGCAGCTATGATGAACGGCGACTTGTCACAGTTACTTGCGCTTCCAACTACTCCAATCGTCGCGGTTTCCACCCGAGAACCCGCTTCGCCTTTGCATTCCAAGCCCGACTCAATCTCGTCGCATAAGACACAAGATCTTGTCCTGCAATCGCCTTCGCTTCTGCTTCGCTCATCGGCGGGGGCACCGGAGCGGCCACGAATTTCGCGAAAGCCGGCACCCATACAGCGTGAGGCGAAGGATCATCATCGACCAAGTTGTACACGCCGGGGCTGCCGCTAATGCGCGTCATTACCCCCGTGAGGCAGAGGCAAATATGGTGAGGAGACAAGAGAATCCCGTGATGGTAACGGGAGGGAGTGTCGTATTTTGTACATATCGACAATGCTGCGATCGGAACAGTGAAAGCGCGCAGATTGACCGTCTCCTGTTAAGGCCCTTTCAGGCGAAGAGTTGTTCTTTGAACGGGCTCTGCAGGATCTGACTCAGGCTGCCGACCTCTTCGCATCAGTCCACGAGCGTACGGCAGGCAAATGATGTTTTTTTCTCGAGCTGTCCTTTCTTCTCGCTTAATGACACCGAGAGATGGGTAGCCGCAGCGACTACATTGCACAAGAAAGGGAATCGTCCGAACCTCTTCATCAAGATTCCCAGGACGAAAGAATGAAATCCGGCGACGGACGACTCGTGGATCATCGAAGACTAATTATGACGCCGAGTACCATTATTCTGGACGACCGGTGACGGTGCTTCAGAGCCTGGACCGCCCCGGGTATGTGATTTACGTTGACACATTCACCAACATGCTCTTCAATGCGTTGCTCCTAGGCTTCCCGGTGCCTGCACCTCTAGTAGAGCCGTTTACGGCCGCCCGCACCCTAACGGACCACCGCCTGCCAAGCTGGATCAGCTGTTCTGGTGATGGGACCTGGAACTAGCCCACATCCTGCACACATGAAGCAATCTAAATAAACTACTGGAATCGATTCCACGGTGTGATGTAAATTGGCTGACAATCCCGATTAGAAAGATGTGGTGACCGGAAATCAGAAATGCTTCATTGAATCCGAGAATTGGAACTTCCATGCGCATGACATCCAGCCTATTCCGCAGTACAGTCGTGGGGGCTTTAGGGGGCTTACTCTTCGGTTTCGACACTGTCGTGATCGCAGGTACGACAGGGCAGCTGACCCGAGTCTTTCACCTGACCCCTAAGACGTTGGGACTCACCGTTTCCATCGCCCTATGGGGAACTGTTATCGGATGTATCTTTGCTGGTCCTCTGGGACAGAGGATTGGCGGCCGGAACGCTCTTCGCATCATGGGCGCACTGTACGTCATTTCAGCGATTGGATGCGCATTTGCCTGGAACTGGCCATCGTTGATGATTTTCCGTCTCATAGGCGGCCTTGGGATTGGAGGCTCCTCGGTGTTGGGGCCCGTTTATATTGCGGAGCTTGCTCCTGCCAAATGGCGTGGCCGCCTGGTGGGATTTTTCCAGGTAAACGTCGTTCTCGGCATCCTGTTCGCGTATGTTTCGAACTGGTGGATTGCGTCGAGGGGACTGGGCCTGGCGGAATGGCGCTGGCAGCTTGGAGTTGCAGTTGTTCCTGCGCTTCTGTTTTTCGTCCTGCTTTATACAATTCCGCAGAGCTCGCGCTTTCTGATTACACAGAACAGCCTAGAGGACGCGCTTTCGGTGCTGCGAATGATGGGGGCCGAAGATCCACAGAGAGAACTGGGGGACATTCGCGCCTCTCTGCATAGTGAGCATCTGGAGAAAGCGGAACCGCTGTTTCAGAGATCCCTCAGGCTTCCTATTTTTCTGGCAATCACGATCGGATTATTCAATCAGTTTTCCGGGATCAATGCGATCCTGTACTATGCGAACGACACCTTCGCTGCGGCGGGACTGAATCGCCTTTCAACGTTTTCACAGTCTATCTATATCGGACTCGCAAATCTTGTAGGTACGGCGATAGGAATGTCGCTGATCGATAAGATTGGCCGCAAATTACTGCTGCTGATCGGAGCGGCGGGAACGTTCTTCTGCCTTCTGTTTACGGCGATGATCTTTCGTTCCGGAGTCAATCAGGGGAGAGTGGTGTGGCTGCTTGTCACCTTTATCTGCCTGTTCTCGATGTCTCAGGGAGCGGTGATTTGGGTGTACATCTCGGAGATCTTCCCGACACGTGTACGGTCGAAGGGCCAGAGTCTTGGGGCCAGTGCACACTGGGTGAGCGATGCCTTCATTGCAGCGTTATTTCCACTGGCTGTCGCGCAGTTTTCACGGAGCGCGCCGTTTTACTTTTTTGCGGCAATGACGGCGCTTCAATTCGTGGTCGTCTTGTTCATCTATCCGGAGACCAAAGGCGCCACTCTGGAACAGTTGCAGGCTCGCCTGGAGACCTGAACACGAGGGAAGATGCGATACACCCGAAGAGAGTTTCAGCGGATAGCACTTGGTTCCTCAGCCTGGGGAGCGCTGACGCTCTCTCTTCCTCCGCTCTCAGCCGAGTCGCACTCTCCTGTTCCATTTCAGCCGTTTGCGGCTCAGGTAGAGCGCCTGCTTGCTGCGTTGGAGATGCTGGGAACCCCACTTTCGCAACAAGAGAATGCCAATTTGAAGACAGCTCTTCGAGCTAAAAACGATTATGCGCAACAAGATGATGTCCAGAAAATTGTGAGCATCCTTGCTCCGCATGTTTTGATGGAGGTCGACCTCAACCCTGAGATGCGGGTCTCTGTGAAGAGAGGCACTGCGAACGCAGAGCTTTACCAGGGGGGATGGAGGACCTTTCTCGTAAAGGTATTCAACCAGGCAGGCACGATGCCGGTTTTGAAGATCAAATCGCCGCAAGGGGGGCCGGTGGGAAGACACTCCTCGTTTGCGATTACCGGTGTGCACGATTTTACGAATGGAGCCGTGGACGAGGTTGAGGCTCGAGCCCGTTGGCTTGCGGTAAGCACATTCGATGCGCCGCCAATGATGTCAGCTCTCTCGGGGCTCGAACTGGAATATCGCATCGTGCAGTTCTACAGCCGTGACAGTGGAGAACGGGAAGCTACTCTGCAGGCCGACGCCGGATACGCCGAGCAGGACCTCGGATATCGCAGCTCTCTGCCTATTCTTTTCCATTGTGTGCCTGCGCATAAGGTGACAGTGCGGATTAAGGACGAGAAGGGCGCAGCTTCCATTGCATCCGTGCTGGTGAAGGATGGATTGGGACGCGTCTATCCTCCGCAGACGAAACGTCAGATGCCCGATCTGAATTTCCAGCCGCAGGTCTATCGTTACAACGGCGAGTCCCTTTTGCTTCCTGCTGGAGCTTACACCATCGAGTATGGACGGGGGCCGGAGTACATAGTGAAACGCATTCCTCTGGTGGTAAGTGATTCCGGTGCAGCCTCACTCGGGCTGCAACTGGAGCGATGGATAAATCCCTCGCAGCATGGCTACTACTCCGGAGACACTCACATTCATGCAGCAGGATGCTCTCATTATGAAAGCCCCACCGAGGGCGTCACGCCGATCGTGATGGAGCGGCAGGTAGATGGGGAGGCGCTCGATTTAGGTTCTGTTTTGAACTGGGGACCTGGCTTCGACTATCAGAAACAGTTTTTTACCGGCCACGCGCTGCCGATGCATCACGCGCACGATGCTGTCTCGATGTCACCTTCCAGCGCGGAGGGAGCTCTGCCCGGTGCATCTGCTGCCGTCGCGGCAAGTCCTGAGAAGGCAGGTTCTTCTGTACTGAGTGGTATGGAACGCGGTGCCACAGGAGTCGGTATGGCCCATGATGCGGGTGCAATTGCCGAGGAAGAGAAAGAGGAGGTTGTCCATTTGCTGCAATATGCAGCTGAGGCACCCGGAGTGAAGTCGCTAGTTCGGTACGATATCGAAACGTCAGGCTTTCCTTGCAGCCACTGTGGGCATCTTGTGTTGTTGCGGCTTCAGGATGGAAGTTATCCCGGCACAAATACGATTGATGACTGGCCAAGCTGGAATATACCTGTTCTTCAGTGGGCAAAGGCGCAGGGAGCGGTGGTTGGCTACGCTCATTCCGCGCATGGCCTTGTGGTAGACACTACGGCTCTGCCGAACTACGTCATGCCTCCGTTCAATAGCATGGGAGCGAACGAGTTTATTGCGGATGTCACGCACGAAGGCAAAATCGACTTTATCTCCGGTTGTGACCTCTGGCCGTTTGCGGAGCTGAACATCTGGTATCACACTTTGAACTGCGGTTACAGGACAGCCTTTGCTGGCGAAACGGACTTTCCCTGCCTGACGGATTCATGCGTGGGCGGTGGCCGCTCTTATGCTCGTTTGATTTCTGCGCCAGAGGGCGATGATGGATATTCCCGCTGGTTGGACACGTTGTTGCACGGCAGCAGCTACTTCGGGGATGGACGCAGCCATCTTTTTGGTTTCACCGTTGCCGGGGAATCGCGCAGCGGGGAGCTGATAAGGCTGAATTCATCGGCAGAGATCGAGGTAGCGGCAATGGTCTGTGCGCGGCTTGAGCCTCAGCCTAATGAAGAGACGATAGTAATTCAGCACGCCTCGCCCTATAACAAGCCTTATTGGCACATAGAACGCGCCCGTATTGGTGAGAGCCGCCGGGTTTCGGTGGAGCTGATCATGAATGGACGAGCCGTGGATCGCACGGAGATCGAAGCGGATGGGAGCATGCAAAGTGTGCGTTTTCAGGTTCGTGTCCGTAAGAGCAGCTGGATCGCTTTGCGGATTTACCCTTCCTCCCACACCAACCCGATATTTGTTCAGGTGAGTGGAAAGCCGGTTCGAGCCTCCAGAAAGAGCGCTGTCTGGTGCCGGGCGGCAGTCGATGTCTGCTGGCAGCAGAAGCGTCAGCGGATTCGCCCCTCTGAGCTGAGCGCAGCAGCAGCAGCTTACGAACATGCTCGAAGGGCCTATGACCAGATCATTGCCGAATCTGCAACGGAGCCGTAATAAGTTAGCTGACCTGGATTGGCGAGATCAGCTCATCTGCTTCCATTGCTTTACCTGGAAGAGTGGACCCCGCCTGCCCTTCTGCTCAACAGTGCCTCGGCTGGCTGCATTGTCCCAATGCAGCTGCAGGCCTCCCACGTCCTCCGGTGCAGACCAGCCGAGGCTGCCATCACCATAGATTCGGACTTCAAGATGCCGGGCTTCCTCAGAGCCAGCATGCTGCGCAACCGCAGCCCAGGGCAGCACGCTTCCGGACTTTGCAAAAACCGGAATGTTTCTGGTATCACGCGATACGGTGAACTTCTTACCGCCCCTGACAGGAGCACCTGTCCACAGATCGTGCCATTCTCCTTTCGGCAGGATTACCGGCCGCTCTGCTTCGCCAGCAAACAACGGGGCTATCAGGAGGCGATCCCCCATAAGGTATTCATCGTCTACATTGGCCAGGGTGGCGTCATCGGGATAGTCCATCAGCAGTGCCCTGAAGGGCGGCATCCCATCGCGCTGGTAGACCGCGAACGCGGCATGCAGATAGGGCAGCAGCTGCATGCGCCAGGAGATGATCTCCCTGCAGCGCGCTTCCAGTTGCTCCCATCCCTGGCTGAAATGTTCTGCATTGTTCTGTTGTCGCTCAATCTGCTTCCAGGGAGGATTGCGGATGTACCATGCGTTCACCATGGCCAGAGGTGAGAAGACAACGCTCTGCAGCCTGCGAATAAGATCTTCCTCACTTGCCGCATCCCGCACCTCAGGACACCACAAGAGCCCGGAAAATCCAGCGTTGACCAGAGCGCGTATGAACTGACGATGGTCGTAAAGATCACTGTAGAGAACAAAGGGATACGGCGCGGCCAGCGTTCCGCTGGATCGAACGAGGCTGTAGGTAGGCTTTCCGCGCTGCTCAAACTGTTTGAGGATGGCATCCTGATACCTCAGCCCGAACTCAGCATGCATCTGCTCACCGTCAACTCCGGAAGGGAAATGAGTGTGTTCGGGGAAGGACCAGCCTTCGGTAAAGTCGGAGTTGTCACATTCGTCGAGCTTGAATCCGCTGACCCCAATGTCGATCAACTCTTTGCCATGGTAGTCCCCGAAGATCCTCCGCGCCGGTTCGCCTGCGAAGTCGGGAACAATACCATCCCACACTGCGAAATCGCCGGAGTGTGGAACCATCTGCGTGAAGATTGGAGATGCGGGATGCGTAAAGGCATGCTCCCAGAGATTGATGTGGAATCCAAGGTCGCCCGCCTCGTGAATGAACTTGTGAGGATTCGGAAAGCGGTTTTTATCCCAGGCAAAGGTGCAGGAGTACGCATGCGTCTGCCATCCAGGCTCGAGCCCCAGGACATCGCACGGAATTCCGTTCGCGCGAAATTCTTTACCGAGTGCGAGCACCTGGTCCGCATCCAGGTGCATCTCCGGCCTGTACCAGAAACCCAATCCCCATTCTGGAGGAAGCACGCCCCCGCCGGAATAGAGGTTGTAACGTTGCACGGCAGTAAGCAGCTCCGGCCCGGCGAAGAGATAGACCTCAACGCCGGCGCAGCGGGGAACTTCGACGAGAACATGGCTGTTCCGGCGACGATCGCGCACCCGCATCATCTGCGGCGTATTCACCTCAACAGCATTTTCAGAGAGGGCGTGCTCCGGCCGGGGGACAACTTCTCCGCAATAGAAGGTGGCATGACGAAAGGTGTCGACCAGAATGCCGTACCCGCGTGTTGTGACGTAAAAGGGAACGGGGGCGTGCGAATCCCCAGAGTCCACCTTGGGATCGGCATTGACACGGATAATGCGCTTTTTGCTGCGCTGCTGAAATGACATCAGCTGCAATCCGAATCCATACATCAGCTCATCCGGTTCGAGTTGCAACTGCAGCTCAACGCCGCGCGGACCCAGCGAGCCTGTGGGCACGGGCAGAGGAGGGAGATCTATCGAAGGCAAACGACGCAGTGCCTCCGCAGCCGGGCTGATCTGTCGCGCCCGTATCGGTGTATGAGCTTCCGGACTGCCAAAGGTAGCTTTCCATATTCCGGGAGCAACAGCGGTCCAGTTGCTTTCAAAGCTTTTTGACTCCAGAGCCTCGGCATCTATGCGCGCTGCTCGAGTGAGCAACGCGGTGGACGCCATGGTTTTGAGGACTTCACGACGATTCATACCAGTGATTCTCCCAGGTTATTTAAGCAGAGATTGATTCAGAGATGTGGGGTCTTGAATGGAGGATACTGGTCGATCGCTTACAGGTGAAAGCTTGCGTACGACGATCTGCCGCAGAGTTTCTGCTGCAGATCGTCGTATCAAAGATCGCTGCGGGAGTTACCTTGCAAAGTTAGAAGTTGAACTTGAATCCGAGCTGCACCTGGCGCGGGATGTTGGATTGACTTACGTTGACATATCCGAACTGGTTATTCGTAGGGTTGGTGTTTGCGGCGCTGCGAACGGCAGTATTCGTGACGTTGAAGGTCTCGAACCGGAACTGTGCGTTGTAACGCTCTGTAATATTGAATCGCTTGCTAAGAGACAGATCTGCCAAGGGTGCATTGGGGTTTCGGATGTAAACCTCCTGGAATGGCGTGGCGCGCAGATCAAGATTTGCCGAGTTAATCATCTGCCATGCGGGATTGCTGCAGCTGGTGAAACCATTGTGAGCCGCATTTGGCTGCAGGTTTGTTCCATTTACCTGCCGCACGCAGGGATTGAACCAGGTATTGAAGTTCTTCTGCACCCCATCATTCGGATTGCCGATCGGATAAGCTGCTCCGTTCAATGAAGTCGGAAGACCCGATTGAATCGTCTCGATGTAATTCAGTTGCCATCCCCCAATCAGCAGCTCGGTTGCACGATTGACATTGCTTCCGAAATACTTACCCCGGCCGAATGGAAGCTCGTATACGGCGGATATCACAAGCCGCTGCGGACGATCTGCTGAACCAATGTTCTTGAATGGAGCGGAGTCCTGCGGGTTGAGGTACGTGAGTGCTTCCATGGTCTTGGACCAGGTGTACGACCCCAGAATTGTGAGGCCGCGCGAATAACGCTTTTCCACCGAAAGCTGGAGCGAGTCGTACCAGATTTTCCCCACAGATTCCTGACCATAACTCACCGTGAGGAATTGTGGGTACGGGAGGAGGAGCTGCTGACGCGAAATGGTTGCGCCATTCAGGTTTGTTCCCGGAATGGACCCGGCGAACGGATTGCGTACACTTTGCCCGGCATAGGCTGCTGGAGTCGTGCCGGCGGCAGCCGCCGCGGTTCGAAGCTGAGCAATTTGTGCGTTGCTCAATGCATTTAGATTGCGGGCGCTGCCGGCCTGATTGTCATTGGTATTGATATCCATGGTGCGGCTTCCGACATAGGAGGCCTCCATCTTGATACCGCCTGGAAACTGCTGCTCAATCCCGACGGAGTATTGATGAGCATGAGGAATCTTACGATCGACATTGTTGAAGATGATGCTCTGTCCTTCGAAGGTTGCTAATCCTAGAGCGCTACCAGTCGGCTGAAGTATCGTGGGAAACGGATTGTTCAACGGCGGAGCCGCAGGATTGTTCCCGCGTGGAATGTAGAGGTCAGGTGTCGTGCCTCCTGCAATATTGTTTGCGATGTAGGCTGTATCCTGCGCAAATCCCTGGGCCGCGCCGAATGCTGCCTCGGGCAAATAGAACATCCCATATCCACCACGGACGAGCAGTGTGTCATTGACCCGATACACGGCGCCGACACGAGGTTGAACGTGCGTGTAATCGGTATTGAAGGCTTCAGTGGGAGTGCCGTTTACCCCCGCAAACAACAGGCCTCCGGTAAGATTGCCACACGCGGGGCAATCGGCCGGATTTGCCGATTTGGCCTCATCGGCTAAATTCGATGGAGTATCGAAAGCAAATCCGCGGTTCTGGCGGTTCTGTCGTTCGGTTGGTGAGCCTTCGATGTCGTAGCGCAGACCAAGGTTCAGGGTGAGGCGCTGCGAAACTTTCCAATCGTCCTGGATATAGGTCGCGTAGTAGCGCCATTTGTAGCCAAGACGTGGTGTGTATTGAATAATGCCGCTTATAGGTGTTCCCAGCAGCAGGGATGCAACTGCCGAGCCTTGTGTGGCACTTACATTTGCCGTCGGGTTGCTCTGCGTAAAGTTTGGACTGAAGGTGAAATAGCCGCCTCCATAGACAAACGAGCCGCCTCCGGCGTTGTAGCGGATGTCGCGAAGATCAGCGCCGATGTGAATGGAATGACCTCCGTAAAGGAGCTGCACGCTCGGCTGGAAGCCGATAATGTTGCTGATATTGAAACTTGGGTTGCGGGTACCCGCGTCCGGGATGCTTGTGTTCTGTAAGGTAATCCGCGGCGGCACGGGATTGAAGCGACCATCATTGAAAGCTGACGAGAAGCCCAGAGATGTATCGTCGAAGCCGGTCACCCGTTGACGGCTGGTGGTCTGGTCGTAGCGTGCCAAGGAGGCGCGAAGATCCATAATGACATGCGCGTTAAATACCGTAAGGGAGTCGATAACAGCATTGTCATTGGTTCGTGAAAGTGGGTCTTGCGCATCGAGCAGCGGACCCTGGAAGTTGTAGGCTCCGTTATCGACCTGATTGCGGCGATTATGGGCATACCGGACGTACACGCGCTCGCGTTGTCCGAAGTTCTGGTCGACTCGGCCAATCCAATTGCGGAAGTGGTCCTGGCTGAGATTGACACCGGTGTTGTAGTTGGATGCGAGAGTATTGGCACCGCCAACATTCGGTTCAGGATAGGCCTGGGCCAGTTTCGATCCTGCACTTGCAGCCAGAAGTGAAGCAGGGATGATGTTGTTCGGGAACGGGTCGCGAATGCAGCAGCGGCCGTTGGCATCGAGGCGCGTCGTATAAGGGTTATAAATCGTCGGCTCGCCCGGAGCGGAGAAGTCTCCTTTGCGCTCGGCTGCGGTAATGGTGCTTGTAAGGGTCGGGGATGGCGAAGCCTCGTGGTAGTTCTCAAAGCCAAACAGGAAAAACGTGCGATCCTTCGCGTTGTAAATTCCGGGAATGCTGAGGGGGCCGGTTACAGCAAAGCCGTATTGATCCAGGGTGTGGCCACCCAGATTTTTCTTTGTAACCGGATCGACCGCATACCGCGGGGTTCCGTTCGCCTTGTTCGATATGCTGTTTGCTTCCAGCTGATAGCGGCGGATGAAGTCGTAGACAGAACCGTGGTATTGATTGGTACCGCTCTTGGTGGAGACGTTGAAGATGCCGCCACCGGTGCGGCCATACTGTGCGTCGTAGAAGTTGTTGACGACCTTGAACTCCTGTGTAGCATCCACAGTGGGAATGTAGGCTACGTTCTGGTTGGCGTGGGAGCGATCGCTTGCCGTATCGGAAACAGCATCGTCCGGAGCGCCGTCTAGGAAAAATGCATTGGTCTGCCGAAGTCCGCCGTTAATGGAAAAGTTTGCATTATCGCCATTATCGAACGGGCGCGTAAACGCTGGATTGCCCTGGAATGTAACCCCGGGAAGCAGCTGTGCCAGCATGAAAGGGTTGCGTCCGTTCAGCGGTAGCTCCGTCACGCGGACATTATCAACCAGGCCGCCGCGGCTGGCCGTGCCTTCGTCAAGCAAGGGAGGCTGATCGCTGACGTTGACGACCTCCGAGACCTCGCCCACGGGCAGATTCAGATTGACTGTAAGCTTGTCGCCCACGTGCAGCAAAACATTGGTTTGCTGCGCTGTTTTAAACCCAGGAGCGTCCGCCGTAAGGGTATATGTTCCCGGCAGAAGAAACGGGATTGTGTAGTTTCCGTCAGCAGAGGACCGCACTGTGGCAACCGTGCCGCGTTCTGTATTCTTCGCGGTGACGGTCACCCCGGAAAGAGCGGCTCCCGACGCGTCCTCAACCCGCCCGTTGATCGTTGCTCGCGACTCCTGCGCCCAGCCTGAACGTGCCACCACGGCTGAGAGAAGGACGATCAGAGAAGCTGCGAAAAGAATGCATTTGCTGCTGGAAATCATAGCTGACCCCGCTGGAGCGATCCATGGAAGAACGCAGGAGAATAATTGGAATCGATTCCAATTTTGATGAATTGCAAACACGATGCTCTCCCGCAGATAGAGGTGTCAAGTGTTTTTTAGCGTCAAGATGATCTTTCGCGCTTTTTGTCGCTAGCATGCAAGTGAGCCTGCTCTTGACAGGGCAGGGCAGCGAGAATAGATTTTCAGAACAATATTGGAATCGATTCCAAAAACTTATCTGAGAGGCAGAAGTTCGCGCCTTTCCATGGAGAATAGAGAAATGCAAGGTACATGCAGGAAGAGATTGCGGCTTCGGCCTTTACAGATCCTTGCTCTCCCGCTTTGCTTTCTGATGGCTCAGGCGTCTGCGCAAACCGCAAACCCGCCATCCAATTCTGCGAATCCTCCTGATGCCGTCCATGGAACCACCCCAGCGTGGGAGCGGGAAGCCTCTTCCTTAACGCTCCACATGATCGGAAATGCGCACATCGATGCCCCCTGGCTTTGGCCCTTGTCTGAAGCAAACGCCGTCGTGCACTCCACCTTTCGATCGGCCTTGGACAGGATGAAAGAAGATCCTCAGCTGACGATGACGACCAGCTCGTCGCAGTTTTATGAGTGGGTGGAGGCGAGTGATCCCGCCATGCTCAACGAGATTCGGCAACAGGTGAAGGCAGGACGCTGGAATCTGGTCGGCGGCTGGTGGGTCGAACCCGATGTGAATATCCCCAGCGGAGAATCCCTGATCCGCCAGGGACTGTACGGCCAGCAGGTGCTGCAGCGCCTCTTCGGCCGTCGCGCCGATGTGGGCTACAATCCCGACTCATTTGGGCACAACGGAAACATGCCCCAGATTCTCAAGCTGCAGGAGATGAAGTACTACGTCTTTATGCGGCCGAATGCTACGGAGAAGCCCGAGATCAAGCAGAACCTCTTTCTCTGGCAGGGTATTGATGGAACCCGCACCCTGACCTATCGCATTCCATTGGCGTATGACGATCCCGGTGATGTGCGGAGCCACATGCAAAGGACGGTGACCGCCCTCGAAGGGCAGCCGATGCACACCGCCATGGAATTCTTTGGGATTGGCGATCATGGTGGGGGACCCACGAAAGAGAATATGCGGTCCATTCGGCAAATCCAGGGCGAGGCCGGTGCTCCACACATTTTTTATTCCACGCCTGATCGGTATTTTGCAGAGGTCGCGCCGCATTTGCCGAAAGACATTCAAGTGTATGCCGGGGACCTGCAGCATCATTCCGTCGGGACTTACACCGGCGGCTCAGCCATCAAAAAGTTGAACCGGACGACCGAGGTTGCGCTCGAAACCGCGGAGAAGTTTTCGGCTCTCGGGTCCGTGGTATGGGGCGCCTCTTATCCCAAAACGGACTTTACAAAGGCATGGGAGCGTGTGCTGCTGCTGCAGTTTCACGACAGCATGGCCGATACGACCTTGCCTGAACATGAAGAGGCAGCCCGCGATGGGTATGGTCGCGCTCGTGACGCCGCCAGTGAGGCCCTTTACGGATCGCTGCAAAGGCTCGCATGGCAGATTCCGACAACCGATCCGGATTCAAAATACCTGGTCGTCTTCAACCCGCATGCATGGCCTGCGAAGTTGAACATCGAATACGACCTTGGCTGGGAAGAAGGTACTCCCACCCGGGTGGAAGATGAAGAAGGTCGTCCGATTCCTTTTCAATGGATTGACCCAACGGCTGTGGTCAATCACCGGCAGCGGCTGGTAGCCCAGATTGAGACTCCCGGGATGGGCTATCGGCAAATTCGAGTTTTCAAGGCAACACCTGCACCCTCTCCTCTGCCTGGCCGCCCCAGCGCTCACGACAATGTACTTGAGAACAATGATCTGCGGGTAACCTTTGCTTCTGATGGCACAGTCGGGCTCTTCGATAAAACGACCGGACGTCGGGTTTTCAGAGACCAGGCAGGCATGCGTGCCCTGATCTTTGACGACGATAACGACACCTGGGCACACAAGGTCCGAACCTACGATAAGCAGGTTGGCGAGTTCAAACGCATGGATGTGAAGATTCTTGAGAATGGGCCCCTCCGTGCACGTGTTCGAGAAAAGCTCAGCTATGGTGCATCTTCTCTCATCATCGATTGGATGCTCTATGCCAACAGCCGCAAGGTCGATCTGCGGGTGACGCTTGACTGGCACGAGCATCTGAAGATGCTGAAGTTCTCTTTCCCCGTTGATGTGGATCAGCCGCACGCAACCTACGAGACTGCCTACGGCGCACAGGAGCGCCAGCCAAACGGGGATGAGGATCCCGGTCAGCGCTGGATTAACGTAACTGGAACCCAGAAGGGGCATTCCTTGGGCCTGGCCATTCTCAATGACGCAAAATACGGTTACAGCGTTCAGGGCAGCGACATGCGCGTATCGATCGCGCGCGCTGCTGTGTATGCGAATCATCAGCCCCGCGAACTGAAACCCGGTGTTGATTATGCATGGATGGATCAGGGAGTACAGACCTTTCAGATGGAGTTGATCCCTCATACCGATCCATGGCAGCAGTTGGGAGTGGTGCGTGCAGCCGAGGAGCTTGTAACCGAACCCCCAATTGTTTACCAGGGAATTCATCCGGGCACGCGTAAGCAGGCCTGCTCATTTCTTTCTGTCGATGCTCCTGATGTAGTCGTCGAAGCCGTGAAGCAGGCAGAGGATGGCAAGGACATCATTGTGCGGTCTTATGAAACTGCCGGCCATGAAATCACGGCAACCTTGAAGCTGGATTTTGCCGGCACGAAGTGGACTGGCAAATATCACCCCTTTGAGATAAAAACTCTGCGCGTCAACAAGGACACGCACCAGGCACGTGAAGTCAATGCGCTCGAGGAGTAACCTTGGACATTCATGTGCAACAAAAGACAAATACGACACGCGTGCTGGTGGGAGTCGATATTGGCGGGACCAAAACTGCTGTTGTGTTTTGTAATGAGCCTCTCAATATCCTGTGGCGCCGGGAGTTCCCGACTCGTCCGGAATCAGGGCCGGATCATGCAATTGAGAAGATCCTTCATCTGATCTATCAGGGGCAGGCAGAGACAGGCTATGGAATTCATTCGATCGGTGTCAGCTGCGGAGGTCCACTCGATCGGCATCATGGGATTATTCAGCGGCCGCCGAACCTGTGGACCTGGGACGATGTGCCGATCAAAGCTCTTCTGGAAGAGGAGTTTGCGATTCCTTGTGCCCTGGAAAACGATGCGAATGCCGGAGCGATAGCCGAACACCGTTTCGGAGCCGGCCGCGGCTCCCGGCACATGGTGTTCCTGACCCTTGGTACGGGTCTGGGCGCCGGGCTCATCCTCAATGGGCAGATCTTTCGGGGGGCGAGTTCTCTAGCAGGCGAGATCGGGCACGTTCGCCTTACGGAGACCGGACCGAATGGCTACGACAAAGCAGGCTCGGTGGAAGGGTGGGCGAGCGGCGCGGGAATGGCCCTTCATGCAGCGGAAACGATTCGTGCAGCGATCGCGAACGGTGAGCCAACGATCCTTGCAGACAGACGTCCTGATATCTCTGCTCGCGATATTGGAGCGGCGATGGCCGAGGGAGATAAAGTGGCTGCCCGGATCGTGCAGGAGACCGGTCGTCGTCTGGGCGAAGCACTTGCCCTCCTGGTAGATATCCTTAATCCTGAAAGAATAGTGGTTGGGGGACTGGCGCTGCGGTTTGGCGATTACCTTCTGGAGCCCGCCCGAAAGAGAATGCAGGAAGAAGCGCTTCCTACTGCTGCAGCAGCATGTTCCGTTGTCCCAGCAGCGCTCGGTGAGCAGATAGGGGACGCCGCCGCGATCTGCATCGCCATGGGACTTCTCAACGTCGATTGAGCAGGTTCTGCGTAGGGGTCAGCGAGGGCGAGCTTTTCTGGGGCCAGAACCTTCGCCGCACGATCCTCTGTGCACAAGCTCCACGTCCAGGGTTACGGTCCTGTTCTTCACCTTTCCTGTCTCCAGAGCTTGAAACAGCATCTCCGCCGCGCGCCTCGCGATGTCGGCCACCGGCTGCCGAACGACGCAGATGGGCGGCTCCAGTGCATCGGCAAGTTCAAAGTCGTCATATCCAACCAAGGCAATGGATTGTGGAATGGAGATATTCGATTGCCGCAGAATTCTGTAGGCATTTACAGTGATGGCATTCTTAATGCTAAAGATCGCATCGATGCGGTCTTTGCCGTGCAGGTATCGCCGAAGGGCAGCTTCGGCGGAGAAATAGTCCTGCACATGCAGTTCAGCTAGAACAGGAAGTCCGGCGGCTTGAACGGTATCGTGATGGCCGCGCACCCGTGCCTGACTGGTGAAGAGCTTCCTGTCGCCGCCCATGCATAAGATCCTGCGACATCCGTTGCGGACCAGATGCTCTGTTGCCGCTTTCGCTCCCCCATAGTTATCCCCCAGGGCCGTAGGCATCGGATGATGAGGAAAAGGCCGGTCCAAGCAGACGACCGGAAATCCCGCATGTTTAAACATGCCAATATCCGCGCCATCCGAGGGAGCCAGAATCAATCCGTCGATACGTCGCTGAATCAGGGTAAGGACCTGCTCGCGCTCGCGCGCGGGAAGGTTGTCAGTGGCCGCCAGCAGCACTAGGCTGCCGTGCGCGCGCGCTACCTCCTGGATAGCTGCCGCTGCCGTCGAAAAGAAGTGGTCTGCAACGCTGGGCACAATCAACCCAATTGTCTTAGTGCGTGCGCCTTTAAGGCTGCGGGCCGCCTGGTTGGGGTGATATCCGAGTTCTTCGATGGCCTTTTGAACGGCTGCCATCGTCTTGCTACTGACGTTTTGGCCGCCATTAATGACGCGGGATACCGTGGCTGCGCCTACTCCTGCGCGACGGGCTACATCCATCAAAGCCGGAACGCTGCGAACTTTCGGAGCCATCGTTAATATCCGGTTCTATTCATCGTCAAAATAGGATCCATTCCACCAGTAGAGATAAGACGTGCAAATCCCCAGGCAGATGGAATCAATTCCATCCTACAAAAGAGAGTATCCCTAAGGGTTAATTTCCGCACCGGCTGCAGAACAGAGACAGCTACTCTGCAACGTATTGGGGAATATTGTCAAAATCCTCCCCAAAGTAATATCTCTCGACGACCATGCAGAGGATGTGCTCGAGCGCAAGATGGGATTCCTGGATATGCATGGTGACCCCGGAGGGAACGACCACCCGGTAATCGCATAAGGGAGCCATCGCGCCGCCCTGATTGCCAAGATAGCCAAGTGTGGCAATCTTCCTCACCCGGCAAAGCTGAAGCGCCTTTACGAGGTTACGTGCGTTGCCCGATGTAGATATGCCAAGAAAGACATCTCCGGGTTTCCCGATCGCTTCCACCTGGCGCTCGAAGACATCGTCAAAGGAAAAGTCATTTCCGATAGCGGTCAGGATGGAGGTATCTGTTGTAAGGGCTACGGCCGGAAGTGCCGGGCGGTTGCGGGTTAACCTAGAGACAAACTCCGCGACGAGGTGCTGCGCATCAGCCGCTGAACCTCCATTGCCTGCCACCATGAGCTTATTGCCGTTCTGGATTGCGGTGGCAATCGTTTTGCCTGCATGCACCACAGCGTCCGCGATGGAGCGATCTGCCCTGACAGACGTAAGTGTGCTTAGAGAACGGTCAAGCTGACTTGTTACGAGATCCTGCATCGTGCTCCCTGTCGACTCGCGAATCATCCTGATTTCTTTGTACAAGATTTGAAGATTATCCCATACCTGGATAGAACAGTAAGCACAAACCCTGGCTTAGTTCCAAAGTGAGCTCACCCCCGTGAAACACGAGCGCTTCAGGCCAGGCAGCCTAGAGCAAAATAAGGTCACCAGTGCATGCATGGAGATTCCCTGATCCGGTCTGCAAGATAACAGAGCTCTCTATCGAGACGTCCAGTTTCACTAGCTAAGAGCCCGTTTCATCAAGGCAAGCGACGAATGACCTGGTCGCAGATGACGATGGCGATCTCAGCTTTACTATGAACACAACGACGGTGAAGCTGACGCTCAGTACATTCAACAGAGCGGCGATAGGACCGTTCGCCTAAAGCAGGCACTACACGAGAACCAGGAATCCGCTCACCGGATTGTCGGACTGGTCATGCGAATGGCTAAAAATCTCAATCGGATTCCACGAAATCATTCCTGTAGAAGAGCGTGCCATCGCCCGGCACAAGAGGTACCTGCAAAGGGTTATTGATAACCGCCAAGACGCCACAAAATGCACAGGGCGTAAGGGAAATTTTTTGATGTGTTGTCGCCACTTCCGGCAGTCGGATATCCGAGTAGATACGAAACACCTTTCGAGCGCGAAGCCAGCGCCGATTGTCGCGAAGTCGCCCATTTCCATAGGAAGCAGGAAACCCGAAAACGCGAGAGAACTCCGAGTGGAACGAGGTCCAATCGCGGAACGCTCTGCAATCCATCGATACTCGGGAAGTGATCACGATGCGAGTATACAGACGCACCAGTAACGTGCCCCAGTCCCTCCTCGAATGCAATAGGCTGTTTTCTTCTGCAACGCGTTTGGTGCACCTGAACGAAATCCGGCATCGCGAAAAGCCATATTCGGAAGAAGGCTCGCCTAGACGATCAGCTCACTGGAGAGAGTCTAGAGCCGACTACTCTTGCAGAGTACTCATCGAGGTAAATTGTTAACAATTACGGGTAAGGAGAATTGGGATCGAGGCGAATTGTCTCGCAGCGATGTGAATTGAAGAAAGTCCACAGCTGCGAACTTCGAAAATGGGTGAGCTCACACATTCGCGAACACCTGAGCGGCCACGGAATTCGGGGTCGTTCGAAATGAATGTCAAAATGTGGCCGGAGAACACGAACTCTCACGTACGCTTCACAAAATGATATGAACTTCGGGTACATGTTCGGGTACAGAGATCAGTTTGGCTTGCTTACGCTCAATTCTGCTAAATTGCTCAGCAGCACGTACTTATCGATTTCTAAATTACGATCAACTACGCTTATTTATCATAGACTTACGGTGTTCTCAGGAAACTCAAAAATCCGTCGGAGGCAACTCCATGGGGGTTCGATTCCCCCTCCTGGCACCATTTATCTATCCTTTGTATTTTCAATGTTTTGCGAGGAATTAGGCCGGTCTCTCAGATAATTTCAGGTACAAAATCGGGTACATCACGCATCTATCTTATTTTCAATAGTTTGCGGATCTATGCTGTTCAATCTTCAGCAGCAGGCTATCTATAGTTATGGTCGTTTACGCTCGATTACGGAGTGCGCAGCGGATAAAATGTCCGCCGCCGCGTCACAAGTCGCTACCGAGTAAGTACTCAGTGTGTCCACATTGGCAGCTATCTATGGCGGATGTCTGTCGATGAGTCACTCGGGTGATTATTCACTGTTTGAGGGACGCGAGCTCTCCCAAGAAGAGCGTTTGAATAAATCTGCGCTCTTGCAGCGCGGCGAAAGCGGATCACATCACCTTTGTTGGCCGATGCGTTTATCACCAGTCGCTCGGCGGCATGCCATCCCAGTTGCGGAATACGCGTCCGAATGAGTTTGGATCCTCGAAGCCAAACAGGTAGGCTGCTTCGTTCAGCTCCAACGCTGAGTTGCTGAGGTAATACCGAGCCATCTAGTGGCGTGCGTCATCAAGCACGCGCTGAAAGCTACGGCCAGGGTCTTGCCAGCGGCGTTGCAACGTGCGCGGGCCTATGTGAAGAGCCTGCGACACTGCGTTGATCGAGGGACGGTGGCCTGTAAGCCTGTTCTGGATCGTGCGGCGCACCAATTCTAGGAATCCATCCTCTTCCTTGTATTGCCGCAACTGCTCCTCGAACTGTGGACCAGTAAATCGAACAGTTCCTTGCGGCAAGTGCCTTCGCGGCCGACGGTTCTCCGGTCTATCTCTATCGGTTCTCCTACGTTCAGCCTGCGATGCGGGAGATGTTCAAGGCCGGGACCCCGCACGGCGGAGAAATCGGCTTCGTGTTTGGCACCCTTGGCACCGGAATGTTTGGGCCTCCGCCGCCACCAGGCGCACATTGGCCGACGGTCAATCTTGTGGCGACGCCGTCTACCCGGGGTCGATCCTTGCCTCGTTCCGGGGTCTTTTGTCGTTGCCGGTGCTGCTTATTCGAATCTATAAGAAGCCATTGCCGAGCAAGCGTCCTAGCAACTGACCGTCGGTGGCTGTAGCCGTTTTACTGTGGGTATCTCGGGGGAGCGGTACCGCCGACCTCAGGTATCGCGAGCACCAAGGGAATGCCTCCCCAAAATGCCGTGAGTAATGCAGCGACATGTACGCTGGGAATCGCCCATAGATGAACGTATCCGCATGATGATGCTGCCGCGAGGCCTCGATCCTTCTGGATGGTCCAATCCGCTAGCGTGCTTATTCGCAGGTCTTTTTTCTCGTCATTGAACATCCATTCGAACCCAACCTTCACCTCCCATACTTTCTGGCCGGGGCCTAAACCATCGAAAGCAATCCCGAGCAGAAAAAGCGGTGGAAGGACCAAAAAGTCGAATGCTGTCCCCGTGACCTGTGTTGCGTAGGCATCATGTCGCTGATTTCCACCGAGGCGGGGGATTGGGGCTTTGAAACACCCTTTTACCACCCCTGGTTCCATCGAAGGGAACATCCCCGGCGAAACCGACCATGAGCGTTCGGCCTCCAAGGCTGGGTTGGGCTGAAGCTGCCGAGCCTTGGCCAGAAAGCGAAGGTAATCGCGTTGTTGCTCTGTCAGTTGCTTGTTCCACAACATTACTCCGACATATTCCTCTTTGCTTCTATACACGAAACCTGTGTAGGGGTTGATTGAATCCGCCCATGCCGGCCCGTGCGTGGACCAGAAGAAATAGACACCCGCAGCAGCGGCAGCAACTAATGGAGCAGCACCCGCTAAGGGTGATGCCGCCGGTGCTGCTGCTGGGCCAAGCGCCGCAGGCGGAACAGGTGTGAGCGGAGATACCGGCGCGGTTGGCGTAGATGGGCGTATTGGTGGGGGTCGAAACGCCGGTACTGGCGAGGTCGGGGATAACGTCGGCCCAAGGGCAACACCCGCATTAGCGTCTGCCCCCAACTTCGTTGGGGGAGGCTGCTCTATCGCCTCTTTTACTACCGGAAACTCGGGAATAGCCGCGATGCCTGAGGATCGGAAAGGAGGGTCAAGAAGTCCGGCGCCTCGCCATCCTGTGACTAAGTCGGTCATCGGCTTGGCTGCGGGAAGCTTGGTTGGAGTGTCAGGATGGCTTGGTGCCGTATTTGCGAGCGGAGTAGGTGAAGGTGGAGGGTCACTGACTGGCTGCCGCTGAACTCCGCGCGGAGCGAGCGACGCGAAAACAGGGGAAATGCTACGGCTTTCATGGTCCTGAGCACTCGGATTTCTCTTTGCTCCTGACTGTTGCACCACATGGGTTAACTCGTGGGCAAGCAATAGCCGTCCCTCGTGCGTCCTTGGTGCGAACCGGCCCGAATCAAATACGATGTGACGTCCCACGGTGTACGCGTTGGCGCTGACGTCCCGTGCAGATTGCTCCGCGGAACCCCCTGAATGCACCCGCACCTGTGAAAAGTCGTGCCCAAAGTGTGGCTCCATAAATGCCCGCGTATCGGCATCCAGCGGCTGCCCGGGGGAACGCAGAACCTCCTCCACGATCGGTGGCGCGATCTGCGCAGTAGACTTTTTTGAGGTCATCCGCTGAATGATTAGATCGGCACGGTTGTTCCTCTGAATCTGAGAGGTTGCCTCAGTAGCGCTCCGCACGACGCTATCCGCGACCGCTTCTGCTTCCTGCTCGTAGACATCCCCCGGCGCGTTTACGGAGAGCTTGGTTTGCAGCGTTGTCGGCGTTCTGCCATGTACAGGTATCTGGCTGAAATCATGCCCAGGCCTCTGCTTCCCAATTGACGCTGTCCTGGGACCAGATAGCACAGCTGGCCCGAGTCCATCCGTTGAAGGATTGCCGGCGACTGAACGCTGCAAGTTGGTCTCACGCTTCTTCCTGCACTCAGTGCACTCCTCATGTGTAGTCTTGCGGTTGCCACAAGCGCAGTTACGCTGTAAAACGCTACTGTCTGCAAGCGCAACCATTGGCTTTGCTGGCTTCATCTGCGCGGAAGTGTGGAGACTCATTGCGTTCTAGACCTCCTGCTGCTGGGCTGATTCCTGGCTAGAGGCATACGAGAGAAGGTTCAATATTTCTACGGTGTGGTTCTCCAAAGGATATAGGCAGCCGTTGGAGATTTCTTCGTGGGCTTGAAAGTGAAATCCGAACATTTTCGACCCTTTGCGTCTTTGCGATCGATATGCTCTCCGAACACGTCTTCCACGAAGCAGGACCCATTTGGAAAAGCACCTTCTATGCCGGTATGATCGGCACTTGTGATATGCACCTCCGCATTTCCGGTACCCCGCCACACTACATAGCCTCGCGGTACGCTGAGCCTTCCAACCTGATCGTGGAGAGATCGGCTCTCTCTTGAGGTGGAGTCGATCCTCGCATTCAGGTCTGCGTTCTGCATTACAAGTTTTGTGTTGGCGACGCTGGCCTTGTTGAAATCGTCTCGGGCACGCTTTGCCTCAGCCTCTGCCGCGTTGGCGGCGGAAATAGCTTTTGCGACGGCGAGTTTGTTCTGCTGTTCTTCCTTGCTCATGCTATCGCGGACTGCGTCCAACTGGGCCTTCGAATCCGTCTGTGCTTGTTCCAGGTCCGCGTTTCTTTTGGCCTCCGCCTCTGTCTTGATTTGGTCTATTTGTGCCTTTGTCTGAGCCTGCATCTCAACTCTTTCGCGGTCTACCGCCGTTTTCGTCAGATCGTCGGCTTTGCTGTTGATTTGCTGGCTTCTGGCACTGTCGCCGCCGAAGAATTTTTGCCATAAGGGCACTCCGACTCCTCCTCCAATGAGCAACGGCGCGAGCATCGTTGCCAACCACATGAAACCTTGAGGAAATGGTCGAAGGATGGTGGCAAGAACCGCAGGAACCGGAATGGTGTTCCCGGCTGGGGCGATCTTCTGAATCGAATTCAATAACGCGGATATGACCGGGGCTGCAGGGGTACCAGGCTGAACCGGTCCAACGAATTTCACCAGCTCACTTAGCAGTTGCGGCTGGTTCGGCAAGGCGCCAGCCAGATGCAAGGTTTCGACTCTTTGACTTACCTCCGAGGCGACATCGCCGAGCGGTTCATGAGGTTCGATGCTGCGTCCCAGCAGCAACTCTAACGGAGCATGCAGCGCAGAGTGAAGTGTGGGAGTTGTTGGCGGTACGGGAGCCGAGGTTGGAGTTGCAATCGGAACCGGAGCAGGAGTCGATGGGGGTACCGGTATTGGAACAGGAGTCGGGGGCAGCGGTTGATTTGTCGGGCTTTGAGAGCCCGGGACCTCACTCAGAGGCTCCTGACAGGCCCAGCAAACAGACGCGCCGTCGGGATTTTTCTTATTGCAATTAGAGCAGATGCTCATATCGGATAACCTCCGAGCGAATTAAATATCCTTCTTAAGCCTTCGCCGCAGGAAAAGGATCAAACTTCTTCAGACAGGTGGTATCCACGTTGCTAACGATGCCGCCGCTGACGACCATCGTGGCTAACGGTGCGTAATGATGCACAATTCCATCTGGTTGTCTTTTTCCAGATACTAAAATCTCGCCATTGTTTGCAGTGCGCACCGGCACATACCAGTAATCGCCGGTGCGATAGGAACTGATGCCTGGCTCCGGGGCGTGTTCGAATCTGAATTCGATACCGTTCTCGCAGGGGAGCCACGCGTTTTCAACGATTTTGTCGGCCCCGTTTACCAGGCCTTTCTGGTCCCAGCGGCGAAGATACGGAGTTCGAACGGACGCCTTTGTGCTGTGTGGAGAGTTTTTGATTTCGGGAATGTCCTGATCCACCGTGATCTGCGATTTCGACGGGACGGACTTAACCTGCAACAGAGGGCCGGGATGTCCAGGACTACGAGTAGCATCGTCAACCAGTTCCACCCAGTCGTCGATCTCCAGGCCAAGCGTCGGGTCGTTCCATTGATTTTGCAGGTTGAAGGTCTTGCCGTGGCCGGATGCAATGGCAAACACCACCGAACCGTTCTCTCGCGACCACTTGAATGTCGCCTTTTCACTTGTGCCACCATGATGAATCTCAATCCGATAGAGCTGGTTCTCCGCGCCGCGATAGCGCGATGTTGGCGAGACGATGCAGGGTCCGGTTTCAACGCTTTCGCCGGGTGACAGCCTGACGCTCAGGTGGCCACGATTGGGCGGCTGGAAGTGGGCGGCAAATTTAGGCCAATTTTTGATGATGGACTCCGGTTTGGCGTCCTCTGGCCCATCAAAAAAGGGATCTGCGAACGGAAGTGTAAGCACCTGCCAGAAAATTTTTGAGCGTCCCGCTGTATCAAGGCCGCCGAGACCTTTTTCCAGAATATCTTCGTCCTCAATGGCGTTGACGTAATCCTCCCACACATCGAGATAGATCAATCCGCCACCGTCGAGATTTTTTTTCGCCGGCTCGAAAGGCTGGCTAAGATACGTAACACTGTCGTCATCGTTCTCGCACGATACGCCATCCACGTAATAGCGCCCCTTGCCAATATTGAAATCGTTCTTTTTTCCGTTGGGTGAGATGACGAAGCCGCATGCGTGCGTCGGACCGCCGAAAGGACCGATTAGGTCAGAACTTAGTGTTTCGAGGCGCTCCAGAAGTATAGCGACTTGTTCGTTCCAGTCCGCGTCAAGGTGTACGCGTCCCTGCTGCTCGAGCACGCGTTGATAGCGCTTTGTGTGGTCGAACGTGAACCGTGAAAAATCGCCTTTCATGACTTCTCCTTAAGAAACGAAAGAGATATCTACCTGACAGCTTGCGGGAACGTACTCACTAAGGCGCGCAGCCACGCTCGATAGGCGTTGAGGATAAAACAGGTCGTGAAATACGCCCATTTCTGATCCATCATCAGCACCTTGGCGAATCGCAGACGAACAATTCTCTGCCAGCTGGCAATAGTAAGGGTTCCCGTAGCGCGTGTTGCTGAATATTGGAATGACGCCCGACTCAGCGATGCTTCCAGAACCCGCTTTGGAAGAGGCGGTATCCGGCTGGCAATTGTAGCGGCGGGGCGTTTTTGAACCGGGAGGAACATAACAGAAACGCACGCACCCGCGCTGCCGGCGAGCTACTGTTAATATGCCGTCGAAGATGCAGTTTTCGGCGAGTTCGATGGCGTGGGTTCGAATCTGGCCAAAAACAGTGCTGCGTAAGATTTTTAACGTAACCCAGGAAGCAGCGGAGTTATGATCCCACATCGCTTTCGATTTGGCGTCCATCGCGTCCACGACGCTATCACTGATAGTGATGTTTAGGGGTTCATTCTCGCGTTGAGGCTCTTCGGTCTTTATTCCACCAATAATGGAGTGCTCAATACGCAAACGTGCAGAGGAGTTCCGCAGCACGATACTAGGCTCTCCGGCGTGACGAGGTTTGCAGTCGGGATGAAGTCCCCATCCGGGCACGAGCGTACAGTGTCGAAATACGATCTCGCTGACGCCACCGACAATTCGGGTACCGCGACCGGTGACAAGAATGCCGTCGAAGATACAGCTTCCCCCATCGCCGGAGATGGAGAGTGCCTCGGCACGACCCGATTCGATATCAAAAATCCGAATCACGGGACGCGCGCCGTCAACAGCACGAATTTCCAGAGATTGTTTTGGACGCAATACGATGGAGAGGTTATTTTCGTCGTAGGTCTGGCTGTCCGTAATTTCGATAACGGCCCGGTCGGGTGAATCACGCTTCCACTGTTCGAGTACTTTGCGAACATTGCCCTGGATCTCAGTTCCCCCGGATGCGATGGAATAGATTCGTTCACCAACGGTTGAGGTAGCAGGCCGGGCGTACTCACCGCCACCGAGATCATCGCTGAAGCCATAGTGATAGCTGACAATGACATCAGGCGGCTCGTCGCCGGGATGAAAGCAGATGCGCCCCAGTACGGGGTCCACGGCAACGTAACGTGCGGGCGGCACGTAACGCCAGTTTGAAAGATCTGCGGGAATAACGGCCTCGCGCGGAATTGGTTGCGCAGCGTCTTTGCCCGGCCAGATTGCCAGGCTCTTTCCCTCTCCGTAATAGGCGGCGGAGACCATGCTCTGCCTGCTACTCACGATGCGCTCCCCGAATGCTCTGCGGCGGATGGGAGAGGGCAGCGCGTGCTCCTCCGAGAAACAGCTCTGACTCGCTGGGGGCATCGCGTCACTGAACAGCTGCGTGTTGTTGCCGATGGGGCTGAAGGTGAAGCAATGCTCCCCTGCATTGTCGCCCTCTTCCATGCAGTGAGCTTCGGAGCGAGTAACAGAATATGACTTCAGACGAAAGACAAATAAACCGATACTACCGGGGTTGTACCGTCCGGAGGAGTGACTCGAATTGGCACGCCGCACGTCGATGGTGTGAGTCAGTAGATCGAACGGAGATCCGAGCAAGCTGAGCGCATCCCCGGCGCGCAGATCGATAGATCGGCCCCGGTCTGTCCGCAGGTGATGGAGGGATTGCGTGACAGCAAGAAGCCGCCCGAATTCGACGGCCCGTGCAGGCCATCCGGCGAGGTCCCGGGAAAGCACTTCGAGAAGCGCGAGAGTTCCTTTACGCCGACGGTAATGGATGGTGTTGCCGATCTCCTGGCGGGATAAAAGTATGCGGTTACGAAGTCGCCCTTCGGCACTAGAGACGTCGCCGGGCTCGCCGGCTTCAGGCGCTGGTTTATAGCCGATCAGATCGGCTATATATGGAACAACCCAGTCCTCGCACGTTTCAATGAACCAGTTCTCATAAAGTTGCCCGATATCTCTTTCAACGACATCGACCTGTTCGGAGATGATCCGCAGCAGGCCCCGGAGGGGCTCGCCGGCTTCCACGTCCTGCTGGCGGACGTAAACGGGAAGTAGTTCGTAGAGACGGTCCTGGGTTTCAGACATTACTCGCCTCCAGGAGAATTAGAGTTCTTGGAATTTGCGGAGCGAGGAACGCAATTTGCCAAGGCAGAACTTTGATGGACATCGACCCTGGTTCTGCGGTCCCAGGTGTTGGGATTGAAAGCTGACGTGATAAGGATGAAAGATCCTCGGAGACGATATCCAGCACGTCGAGGTCGACATACATCACGCCTTCAATATTCTGCATGGCGCTGACTATCTCGCTCTCCAAAATGTTCTGGCCCAGATCTCGATTATTGAAGCTAAAACGCGAAAGTAGTTCGCTCTTGATATTTGAGGCAACAACAGTGAACTCGTAATCCGGAAGAATGGCGACACTGGCCTGGATCACTAGAAGCAACGGCTTGAAAACTGCGAGCTGAATCCGCTGTTGAGGGTCTCCCAGCTTTTCGAAGGCAGCAAGAAGGTTTACGAACAGGTCGGACGTCTCATCGATAGAGATGTTGTCGACCCCGGCGATCGTGACCTGAACGGTAGTGTCGATCTGTGTGGCATTTGCCTTGCCAATGCCAGCGAAAGTGCGCGCGAAATCTGCGTAGTCCTGTACTGACACAAGGCGATCGAGCGACATGACCGTGAGCGGAGCGTTGCGGCGGGTAGAATCGCCGGATTCAGGGTCAGCTCCGCCGGACGCCCGAATGGGATTGATGACATCCTTTACGCCGAGCGGCTTCGTCGTGACCATTTTGATCGACCCTGCGTCGACGTTGCCCGACGATCCAAGGCCGGTACGATAAACCGCTTTGATGTTCTCGATTCCCGTAGGTACTCGGGCTCCCTGTATACCGTTTCCGAAAACAACCGTTGTTTTGGAATCATTCCCTGTCCGGAGGAACAGCGAATGATCGCGCGGGCCGAGCGCGGCCAGATCCGTGGCTTCGTGCCACAGCATGCCATTCACGCGGACCTCTAAGGTACTCTCGACTCCGGTCGCAGTTGGTGCGGAGATGTAAGTAAGCGGAGACTGCTTTAACTGAAACTGCTGGAGAGCCTGACTGGCGTTGCCGCTGCCAAGGACTTCGCTGCGCGTTTCGCCATGAGTGGCGTGAACGACATTCCCAAAGATCTGAACAGTATCTCGTTTATAGGTGTAAGAGAGTCCGCCGGCAAGTAGAAGGGAAGTGTGGATTCTGTCGCCGGGAACGTCCGGGTTGGCCGCATGCTCGGCGCCGGCGAGCATGACCAGCTCGGCACCCTGAACTCCTTTCAGATCCACTCTCTCGCCTGCAACGATGAGCCAGTGCCCAGCTTCGAGGCCGTCATAAAAATCGTCCAGTTCAATTTTGTCTCGGGCGACTGGTTTCTCAATCGGCGCTTCGGACAATTCGAGTCTTTCGCTTTGCGCGAAGACAGCGAAGCCGCGGACAATGGATAAATCCGGAACTTTCTTTCGATTGAAATTCAATTTATTTTTTTCTAGGGTGATCTCAGTCACTTTACCGCTGATACCGTAGTCGGCGCGCGACCGTTCAACCGTGGTCACAATGGGGCTTACGATTGAAGAGACGCCGTCTTCTTGCTCGTGCTCAAGCAGTATCCAGCCTTGCGGGACGATTTTTTCGTAAAGATTGTCCAGTGAAATCCTGTCGGGCTCCTCAGTGGGCTGTACGGTGGAGGCGGACATTTGGCCTTCCACGGTGTACGTGGGAATTCCGTCACTATTGAGGTCGACTGAGATAGTTGTAGGATCGGTGCCTGCGCCGACCACGCTTGCACCATGGTGTGCTCTTTGAGACGCGACAGGGATGATCGTGATCTGCAGGGGCGAACCTTTGAAGGTGTAATCGAGCTGGAAGGGAGGATTTAGCTCCGGCCGATCTTTGGCGGTGAGCGCAATGCCACTCCCCAGATCGAACGTTCCCGCTTTCAAATCGCGATCGTTTACGATCGGTCTTGCCTCTCCGATTTGTATCTCCGTGTGAAGAGTAAGATTGTCGGAATGGCCATCCAGCCGTGCGGAAAACGTGAACCGCTGCTGAGAACCGGCGGTAGGAACGGTGCGGGTAAGGGGCCACTCAACTGGATCAAGGACTTGATTGTTGCTGCCGAAGACGAGCTTCTTGGGGGCATTATGGCCAAAGAGGGAAGCGCGCACGCGGAACGCATACACCTCTGCCGGCTGCGAAAGGCTAACATTGGCGTTCCTGACAGCCTCCATGAGGTGCTGTGAATCGAGTTGGGGCCGAACGACTGCCGCGATCTGTAGTACAACCTCAGAGTCTAAGGTCACTGCGGACGCCTCGCGCCCCAGACGCATCGAATCGACGGGATGTGTGGCCGGTGCCTTAGCGCTCATCCCCATCAGGCTCTGCACGGTTTGCATCAAATCTTTCTTCGTGCCTCGATCGGTGCTGGCCGAGACGGGTTCGAGCGATACCTTCGTCCAATTTCTGTCGTTATCAGGTTCTACTGCAAAGATCCGGCGGGGAACAGGGTCGGAGCCTGCGAAGGTGAATAGCAAACGGTCATTGAGCTTGAGGTTTGTAGAGATCCCCTTCAAGTACACAACCTTACCCGTTTTCGTCGGCGACTGCGGCTGGGTTTGACGAGGTTTGAGATTATTCCAGATTTCACGCGAGCTCAGGTTTTTCGATGTCTCAAACGACTGGGGAAATTCGCCGGGCCCGGGTGAACTCTGTGAGCGGCTGCCGGCAAGGATGTCTACCGCGTGATCCTTCTCAAGCGTGTAAGCAAGATAGACACTGGATGCTACGCCGGGACGAGGCCGATAGCCAGTCAGACGCGCTAGTTCGAAAATCGAGAACGGCTCCGTTGCGGTCCGCAAATATCCCTCGTTCGCAATACGCTCCTGATAGAAAGTAAGAACATCGGCGACGGTAGCCCAGGCGTCCAGTAGAGCAATGGAAAAGTCGTCATTCTCGCGAGTGCCGAGACCGGACAAAGGAAAAGAATTCCGTAATACGAGGCAGCGGTCCTGTACGGGCAGCTCCAGGGCCAAGTTCGAAAGCCGCGCCTTCATAGTTTCGAAAAAGGTGGAGTGCGTGCCAACCCGGTACACGATTGTGCTCAACCCGGCCCGGTTTGCTGTGTTGTCCGAAGCAGGTAGGCCTAATCCGCCGCCGCCGCAGTTCATCGTCCACCTCCCATGTTGAGCTTGAGAACGCCGCTCTCGGGAAAATTGGGATTGCGGTCAAGGCGAGCGATCTCGAGAGGACCGATGGGTAATACGCCATTCTGCAATTCCCCGTTCGGCCCCTGGTAGAGCCGCTCCAGCTTGTCGACCCTAATCGACATAACACCGGTTACCGCCTGTGCTATGGCGATCAGGTGGCTAAGATAGATGCTCACACCGAAAGTAAGATTATCCGGGTGAAAAAATCCGCGCCGTCCGTCTGGGAGACTAGTGGAACCGAGAACCTCGATTAGGGCGGCCTTCACATGGGCTTTTAGATAGCCTGGACGCACACAAACGGTCATTTCGATCAGGAGCGGAACATAGTTAGCGGGCACGATTTCAATATCGTGATCGATGCGGCGATAGCGATACAGAGAACGCTTGATTTCTTCAAGCAGGTCAGGGGCCGCCACCTCCGTTCCAAAGGGGTCGATCGCGAGCTGGACTGAGTATCGGCTTCCCGTGAAGCGAAGCGACGCTGCCGCTCGTTGAACCTTCGGATGTCGCTGTGCGATTGTCGCATAGTCTTCGGCCGTGACCGCCCGCTCCAGGGTGGATCGAAAGGCAGAAGGCGCGAAGAGTTTCACATCATTAAAGGATTCAGGGGCGGTTCCTCCGCTCGCAGCCAAGGGGTTGGAAATCCGACTGATGCTTTGACCGTTGATGTGTTGGCGGGACACTATATGCGTGATTGTGTCCGGGCCGAAATTAGCTGCGCTGCCGTTACCGATCCGGTAGCTGGCAAGAAAAGTAGCACCGGCTTCGGGAGCGCGCCCGAGTTGCCCGTCTCCGAATCTGAGATGGGCATAGCCGTCCTCCATCTCCACGACGAAATGGTTATCGTTAGGGCCGCTTGAGAGCAGATCCGGCCGAGGGATCCAGGGTTGGTCTTTCAGGCGTTTGACGGCCCGGAACGTACCGGAAGTATCCATCTTGAAGGTGCCTTCGAGCACGCCATCGCTGAAGGTCGCGCTGAATGCAGCGAGCGCATCTGTAGCAGGGAGACTCAGCAGGTTCCAAGATGCGTTCACGCCCTCTATAGAACCGCAAATCGTGAGATTTCCCAGCTTGCCAGAGTAGCTGCCATCGAGTTCGCCCTGCAGTTGCCGAAAGATCAGGAGAGCCGAATCTTCGCCGGCTGTTGTTTTAAGAGTCAGATCCCAAACACCCGTTAGGGTTACCATTTGGAGTGTTATCCATGGAATCGCTTGACGAGGATCCTGCAAGGTCAGTTTCGACGCCGGGGCATTCGCAAGTGGCGATTGACAATAAGTCATCGGACCTGCCTTGAGAACCGGCCGGAAGATGCCAGGAAGCTGTATTTTATCCGATGGTTCATCCACTCCGATGCAACTGGCGACCGACTCTTGAAGGGGCACCCAACCGACGAGAGGGTCATTGGTGATTCGTCGACCGTGATCAACCAGCAGCACATTGCCTAAGGCGACCGATACTTTTTCGATGTATCGGCATTCGGGGGGGCGTCCAAGACATGATATGCAGAGCGGGAATGCAAGAGCGTCTTCCAGGTGCCACCAAATATTAACGATCGGTTGCTGATACAACTCATCCACTGCGCGTTCGGTGCGCACGATGCGAACGGCCTGCCGATGAAGAGGATCCGCATCGCTTTCGACTCCCGTCTTCGGACCTAGAACTTCCGCCAATATCAGAATGTCACCGGGTTGCAGACCGTCAAGCATCCGTGCGCGTGGACCCTGGTATGCTGGCATTTCATCGTGGCCAGAGGCCTTCGATCCCCAGCCTGTCTGACGCGTTTTGGGCGTGTGGGGGGATGCGGGTTTGGCCCAGTTACCTTCCGGTGTTTTTCTATATCCGCTCGATTGGGCAGCCTTAAGATAGGACGAATCTCCATCTTCAGCCTCGACTGTCACTGCTGGCGAGGTACTTTCGGGCGTCCAGTGGTCTATCAGGGTGGCGTTGACTGCGCCCTTCTCCAGGCTGCACTGACGGTATCCCCATGTGTAGAAGGCCATACGATTCTGAGATTCGTAAAAACGGACGGGCTGTGCCGCCACGGGTTCGAAGACTTCATACAACCCGGCTGAAACCACATCCATTTCCTGCTGCGTCAGCATGGACCCTTTGCCGGCCACAGGGGCGTTAGTGACGAAGTAAAAGTCATTCGGGTTGAGTTCTGCTGTATCGGTTAGAGTTTCAACGCATACCAGCGCACGCGCGTTGCAGCCCTCGTGAACGAAATAGTCGACCAACCGCGCATGGCGGCGTAAGGAGATGCGTTGGCGACACGTGCCGATGTAAGCTTCAGTGGCGACGGCATCTTGGTAATAGCTCAGATAGTCGCCGGTATAGGCCAGGATTTCTGCCAGAGCGATGCCTATATCCGGTACGCGGGTCTCTTTCCACTCAGGCATGAGCAACGACCATCGGTCAAGGATCAGCTGGCGGAAGCCTTGGTAATCCTTCGCGAGATAATCGATCTCAGGTTCGTCGCGGACCCGCGGTGCACAGACGTTCTGATCCAGGCAGTCGAGGTCGGCGGGACAATCGGGTCTGAACAGAAAATCAAAACTGGAGTACACAGGGTCGAATCCGGGAAGGCCGACGATGCGTAGTGTGTAGGTGGAAAAATCGCCCGCCTTGTTGAGCGTGATTCGTGCACGGTCCTCCTGCTCAGGGTCGTTTATCTTGTAGAGGTGTACGCTAGTCGCCTGAATACCCGCAATGCGCACTCCTCCATCGATGACAATGTGCTCCGTGGAAAGTGCGTCGGGAGCTTTACCAAAGAAGTAAATATCGAGGCTATTAGAGGGGGCATCATGGCCCGCTTCGACGTAATCTATGCCGTTAAAGTCCTGGCTGCGAACTTTCAGGCGGCGTTGTTCGTCGTTGCAGATGCCTGCTGGTTTCATCGGCTATACCTGACGCGAAAACTGCGCGCTGTTGAGCTGCCCGGTTCGGCGCAGCACGTAACTCAGTTCTATATGGATCAGAGAGTCCTCACTGATCACCTCAAGCGACTGCAAATCCACAAGGTCTCCCAGGTAACCCTGTATCGCGGCCTGCATCGTGAATTGCACTGTGGCCGCAAGCTCAGGACTGTTGGGTGCGAACACCAACTGCATCAGACCGCTTCCGAAATCGGGGCGGTTAACCCGTTCACCGGGTCTGGTAAACAACAGCAGCTCGATCATCTGACGGACGTGGTCCTCCTCCGTTGCGCAACTGGTGCGGCCACGGTCGTCGAAGTGCAGCGGAAAGTCTGGATTCATGATCATCACATTCCGGTAACACGCGTTTGAGTAGAGGCAATTATTAACGGGGTGCCCGTTGGTACACAGATGGCAACGCTGTCGAGTAATAAAACGGGCTGGGCATTCGACGTTATGCGGGTGGCGGCTGTGACCCACATTGCAGTGATACACGGACCGTTTGCAATAATCGGAGGAGGCAACGCGCAACCGGCTATGACATACGGGCCGGGCATACAGACGATGGGCTGACCCATTACGGTAACGCGCGGATTCGGGACTGTCGGCTGCGCCTGGCCGCCGTGAGCACAGAGGACGGTAGCACCTACATGGAGCAGAAAGCCGGGCACGCTAGCCTCCTCTCAGACGACCGCCGAAATGTGATCGGATTCGGCGTCATACAATCACCATTGCGCCGTTGTTAATAGTTACGCTCGGGCCGGCCATAATGATGCTTGCGCCTTTGCCGTTCTGAATGTAGATGCCGGTGTCATTCACGATGAGGGTTGCACCGGTACTGCTTTTGAGCATGATGCCACCTGTGGGACCGGGCAAGTCACTGATGACGATGGCATTTTGCGCCGTGGTCTGAAGCGCGATGTTGGGACTGAGGGGGACTCCGGCCAGCGCGAGGGCGGGCACTTCAGCGACGCTTCCCCAGTAACAACCCACCCAGATTGGATAATCGGGATCGCCCTGCTCAAATTCCACCCAGACGCCCGCGCCAACTTGCGGAATAAAGTATGAGCCCATCTGTTTGCCCGCAACGGGAACACAGGGCATAGCCCAGCTCGTAGGCACTATTCCGGAGACGTCAGGAACCATAGCCAGAATGCGGCCAATTTGCATGGGATCGACGTTGTCCACAACGGTGCCCCTGTACTTCCCGAAATATTTTTCTTCCTGGCTCATGCTGTAACCCTGGGGACAGTGGATATAAGGCCGTTGCGAGTAAGGTGGAAATTTTGTTTGTATTCCCCGCGTTTAATGTTGTGCGTCACGCTCATGACGTAATAGAGGCCGTCAAAAGCTATCCCTCCGCCGCGTACTCCGACGAGACCGCGGGCCTTTAGAATGCGACCATATCGCAGCACGTCGAGCGTGCCGCTCGCGCTGACTACATCAGCACTGCGCGCGGCTTTCGCGAGACCTATAAGAGCCGCCTGAATGGGTGAAAATTTGGCCGTGCCGCTGATGTTTTTGAAATGTTTGGGAATGGGCGGCACAAGGCCGAGTGGCGGACTCATGGGAGTGATATCAGGTATCAGAATCGGAATCGGGAATTTGGTGAATAAGTTCTGAACGAAAATGTAGGGCTGTTGTTTGCGCTCCGCATCGAAGGCGAAGCTGAGCGATTCAACATTGGTATGTGCGTCCATATTTATGTTCAGGGCCGGTTGTGGTGCACCGATTCTAATGTCCGGTCCCCAATAGGCGACGTTTGCTCCAGGAACCGGCCCAGGAGTAATAAAAAAAACGTACCCGACATCATTTGCCAGCTTATTGATATATTTCAGGTCCGTGCCTTGATGTCGTGGAATGCGCTCGATCGGAATAGGAACGTCGATCAGGATACTCGGCAGGATAAGCGGTACGATTCCGAAAGCTGCATACTTCGTACAAATGAGAGCGACACGGGCTTCGGGTAGAAGCGCGGGGTAAGGGAAGCCGTCTAATGGGATCAGGTCCATTAAAGCAGTGAGGTCCATGCCGGTCAGTTTGAGTTTGGAAAATCCGGCACTCGCGCCTGGGCTGACGTCCTGCTTGGTAATCACGCCGTCGATAATCACGTCCGGTATGCCATTCACGGTGGCGATCAGAATCACGCGAACAACAGGAATGGACACACCGCCCGATAGAAGAAATAGAGTATGTAACGGAGAACTTGTGCTGAGCGTAAAGCTCATTTCAAATCCGCTGGGAACGTTCGGCTCTGCGTGATTATTTACCGTGATGTCTGTCATTGAATCAAGCACAGACTGCGGCACGGGTACGGGAATAACCGGACCGATCATCAACGTCAGATAGAGTCCTTTAAGCATTCGGCGTTCCGGGTATGCCTTCCGGCAGGGTCATGCGCAGGCGACGGCCCACGGTTCCGGTGAGATCCTGAGGTCTCATCGCGCGATTGGCGTCACAAATGCGCCAGAAGAGTTCGGGATCGCCGAGATATTGGGCTGCGAGATTGTCTAGGCGGTCACCCGCAACGACAGCATGTACTTGCAGAACGGCAAAGTCCTCAGGAGGAGGTACGAAACGGCGCCTTAGGTAGACGTATTGGGTTCCTGAAGCCGCCGAGTAGATGGCTGTTGGAATGTTCAGATAACGGCTGCTGATGAGGAACATATTTGCCTTTCATCCAATCCTGTCGACGCCAAGTGATGCGAGACTGGCGCTGGGGTTAAACGATGCGAGTTGCTCTTTGTTTTTCTGGTAGGCCATGTACAAGTTGCCGTTGCCCCCAAAGCCCAGGTCGGTGACGCTGAGAACGCGCATGCTAAGGCTGACCTTCGCGCGAATCGGGTTCAGCGCCGGATCGAAGGCCTCTTCTGTAATGCTTAAATCTGTGATTCGAACAGGCACGATCCGGTTTTTACTCCAGACGAAGAGCGTGAGAAAGGACTGCATTGGGACAATCTCGAGCGTGCCTATGCTTGCGAGACTGTTGTTCAGAACCAGTTGGTCGCTGGACGGATAAACGAGAGTTTCAAGGGCTGCGATTTGTGGGTGCAGGCCCAGCTTGCTCGCATTTGGATTTTGGTCAGGGAACTCGAGTTGATCGGTGATATCCATCTCTGCTTCGAGCTTGATGGTTTCAACAGGCGGGCCTTTAAGGCGCAAAGCTTCGGAGCGATCGCCTCCTTCGGTCATACCCTGTACCTGGAGACTGCGTGTAAGAGTGTCGGGATTGTATTGCAGCCCAATGATCTTAAGCGGGGAACTGCCGAACAGGACGATTCCACCTTTGAGGAGACGGGGCGAGTTGGGGAATGTGCTCATGCTAGTGATTTACCTCGCTAAAGGGAGCCGTTGTTCGCGTAGGTATGGGGGCCGGGTCTATTGGAAACCAGTATCATTCGAGTTACCGGGTTCTTTGTTTCCGACGATTTTCTATGTCCTTCTGTATGTCAACCTTGAGCTTTCGCTCTTGCGCGAGCATTTCATCTGCTCGCGCAGCCCCATAAAAATCGCGCCCAAACTTCCAAGTTGCCCACGACTGGTTACCCTTAGAACTATTAAGACCCCGATCCATGATCATGAGATTCGCTCTCGTACTGAGAACTTCTTTCTGGGCGTCGCTGAGTTCTCCGGTGCGCTCAAACTCTCCCAACTCCTTAAAGCCGGCCATTTCACTGATTTCGTCAACTGAAACGATATGTTCGACAGTCGGATCCCGCGTCACCTTTCCTGAGATTTGATCAATGAACTCTATTTTTTTGGTTTGAATGTTTGCCTTTGCCGCACTCTGAAAGACATCCTTGCGGACATTTTCAAGAACTGAAAATAGGCGGCATGCCAGGTACAAAGCCCGGCCTAGCCGGCCGATCTGTTGCCTCAGACCAAACTGGTCTACTGAGGCCTGCTGCCGTTCTTTTAAGAGTGCAGCCTTCTTTTGAATCAGAGCTGTCTTCTCTTCTCCGAGCTTTGCTCCTTGAATCTGTCTATCGAGTTCGTCAATTTCGATTTGAATTTTTGTGCGTGTATCTTCAATAGTGCCTATTTGAGACGAAAGCGTTTCCTTGCGCGCAGCAGTCTCGGCTGCGCGCTGTTCCGCCGTTGATTTATTTCCTTTGGATTCCGTTGGCTCGGACGGCTTCTTGTCTGCCCCCGTTGACGCCAAGCCTTTGGCGGGGAGTATTTTCGGGTCGAATGCTTCTGCGGGTGCCCGAACCACCAAACCATCCGGTGTAACGGCATCGAAATTTCCAGGTGGCGTGGGACCATCGTAAGCTGTGCCCGCACCTTTGCTGGAATGCGTTAGCAGCGCAACAATTACAGCAACGTTTGCTTTTGCTATAGCGCGCGAGAGGGCTTCTCCCGAATTGTTCAACTGCGCAAATGTCCTCGCGTTTAATGCAGAGACGAATG
Source organism: Edaphobacter sp. HDX4 (assembly GCF_036877565.1). Taxonomy (NCBI): domain Bacteria; kingdom Pseudomonadati; phylum Acidobacteriota; class Terriglobia; order Terriglobales; family Acidobacteriaceae; genus Edaphobacter; species Edaphobacter sp. HDX4. Next base: position 123,134 of record NZ_JAEDXW010000007.1, on the reverse strand, counting down.
TTCCGAGATCTGCCATGATTTGGAACAGCAGTGTTCCTACAAATACTATTGAAATCGTCATTGCCGCTAAGGCGATCCCGTTGGCAATCCAACCAGGGCCCGCAATGAGCGCAGCCACGTATAGGGCGGCGAAGAACGCCATTACAGCGACCGCTTGTTTGGTAAAGAGGGCGTCAATCTCAGCCTTTACATCGTCATGGTACGGTTCTTTGGCCTTTTGCACTGCATACCAAAGCCGTTCGAGTGGCGTCATCTTTATAACTGCTTCGTCACCAGGTGCTTCTGTTTCTTGCGTTGGTTTTTTCCGATGTGGGTCGGCATTGAATGCATCGTAAAGTTCTTTTTCTGTCTGCCGCGGCTTAGGCCCCAGTCCCGGAGGGGCAGGCGAATGGCTGTTTGACGGCTGGCCCTTGGCAACCGCCGGCGAGTCTCCGTGGTCAGGAGTTTTCGCCGGCGGTACAACGCCCCAGCGTCGCAAATCAGCTATGTCAGCCTCGGAAAATGGTGCCCTTGCTACTTGTCGGGAAGTACGTCCTTCTACCCGAAAAGGACTGAGTGTTGAACTTCCGGCTTCGAAGGGACCATAGCATACATTTTGGTGGGTGTCCTTCGGTTTCTGTCCCGACTGTTGAACCACGTGCGTTAGCTCGTGAGCTAGAAGTCGTTGTCCTTCGTGTGTCTCTGGTGCAAACCGGCCCTCACCAAAAACGATATTGTTTCCGACCGTATAGGCGTGAGCCTGAACATCCAGTGCCGATTGTTTTGCGGCAGTATCGGAGTGCACTCGCACCAAGGAAAAGTCATGGCCAAAACGCTTCCCCATGTTCTGTTGTAGCGCTGGTTCAAGCGGTCTACCGGAACTCGCGAGTACACGTTCAACACTAGCAGGCGCCGCATCCATCTGCTCATTCGATTGTCCCGAGAAACGCTGAATACGTGGTAGTGCTCCGCTAACTGGATGTGCCGGCGTTGCCATGACATGATCGGCAACCCAGTCGGCTTCAAGTTCCAAAGGATCTTTGCTCGCACCAATCACAAGCTTCCGCTGCAGCACCACATTTGCATCCGGGCGTGCTCCCCGAACACTTATACCCGCCAGAGGTGGTGCAAAAACGGACTCTGGCCGAGCTCCCATGTTAGATGTGGCTGTCTTGTGAGTTGAGGTATGCCGCTGAAGCCGTCCATTCTTCTTCGCGCTACACTCCGCACAGTCGGCGGCGTTCTTTGCCTCCTTGCCGCAAGCGCACTTGCATTGAAGAACCGCCTTCGCCCCCTTCATCTCCCTATCCCTCCGTACACGGCCTGTGCTACCTGCTTGCCAAGTCCCTTCCCGCTGGGGTTGTGCGACAGCTGCAGGGTCCCTCCTCGCACTGCATTTAGCGCGGCGCCGTTTTCCAGGCCGCCGGCGATCCCTCCTTCTGCCAGCAGGCGTCCCAGTTCCATCTCTACCGCCGCCTGCAGGTGCAGGCGTTCGCGGACACTCAGCGATACTCCGTCCAGAATCAGTCGGTCGATATGCAGGTGTATGTTCATGCGATCTCTCTCACGGCTTCGCGACTTTGGAAATCGCCTTCATTGATTGGGCGATCCAGCTTTAGCATTTCGGTGCGAGCGGCCGACAGAACCATCTGCATTGTGACGTGCGAACCGCATGCGGCAGCTTGGAACGCGGCATTCAGGGCGGCATTGTGAATGGTGCCGCCAGTAAGATTCAGGCGGGCAAGCCGGACGTAATCCAAATTGCCGAGCGGGGTTTCCGATGGAAACACCTGTTGCCACATCCGCCGACGTTCGCTGACTCCGGGAAAATTAAAATTAACTATGAATCGCAGGCGGCGCATGAAGGCGGTATCAAGACTGCTCTTCATATTGGTAGCTAGGATTGCGAGACCGCGGTACGCCTCGATGCGCTGTAGTAGATAGTTGATCTCAATATTCGCGTAGCGGTCGTGACTGTCTTTTACTTCACTGCGCTTACCGAACAACGCGTCGGCTTCGTCGAAGAAGAGGATGGCTCCGCCATCGTCCGCCGCATCGAAGAGGCGCCGCAAGTTCTTTCCTGTTTCACCGATGTACTTGCTGACTACCGCGGAAAGATCGATCCGGTAGAGATTCAAACGAAGGTCATTGGCGATCACCTCCGCGGCCATTGTTTTGCCAGTGCCGCTATCGCCTGCGAATAGTGCGCTGATACCAAGCCCGCGATTCATCCTATTGCCGAAGCCCCATTCGCCATATACCTTTCCCCGGCTTCCGACCTGAGCCGCGATCTCGCGTAGTAGTCCCGCCTCAGTAGCCGGAAGGACGATATCGTTCCACGTAGCCTTCGCGTCGATCCGTTGGGCGAGAGTATCGAGGCGAGGTCTCACGCTGACACGACAGGCATCCCACAGACGATTCGATAAATCTTCGGGAGTCGTATGGCCTTCGCAGGCGCTTTTGGTGATGCGCCGAATGGCTGTGAAATTCAAATTGAACTGCCCTGCCAGCAATGCCGGATTGTCTCCAGAGTCTCCATTCAGGCCCTGTGTCCAGGCAATCTGCTGCTCCTCCGGAGTGGCTCTGGCAACGTCGATGGAAAGGCTGGCACGCCCCAATCCTGGCAACTGGTCACGACAAGCGAGAAACATTATTCCATCGACTCGTGTAAGGAACCGGCGCAGCGAAGACTGGGCTGCGTTTGGACCGTCCGAGTCCTGAGCATCGACGTAGAGGGCCAAGGGCAGAAGCGTGCTCTCACGTTCCCAGAGTCGAATCAGAAGATCAAGATCTGTGTTGTGGTTTGGCAGCACTTCCTCAGAGATGCGATAGACGCGCCTGCCCAGGGCCTGGGCGGCGCCGATTGCCAGGGCTTGCTTGGCGTCGGTGTCTGACCCGAGGAGTTGTACCACCGGTATTCGCCCACTCGTTACCTGCGCAAGCTCCGCCACGACTTCGTCTCTCAGAAGTCGCTGCGAGGGGGGGATCTCGACGTCGGATACATCGAGCGAGGTCATTAGTGCTAAGAGACGTTCATCGAGGTAGTTCAGTCCTTTCAGGAAATTTACGATCCTGTCGTCAGCGCGGAGACAGCTGACGGTGAGTGGCTGCCCGCTCACCGGGAATAACTCGATGAGCTTCCAGTAGCGCAGCGGACGCTCGGGAGAAAGGATGTCCCACGAGGGGTGGTCGAAGAGACTCAGCGCCAGAGCAAAGGTAGGGTATGAACGGTCAGGATTGTCCTGCGCTTTGGCGCAGAGGGCTGCAATTCGCGTGTCGAGTTCCATTCCCGCGCAGAGGAGCAGCACGTTTTGTTCGAACGATGACAGGCCAAGCAGGCGGGTAACCAGTTCCAATGCGGGGGGTGGCTCCCTTTCGACACAAGTTGTCAGGTCGCGATCAGCATGGATGGCTTTAGATGAGAATGGATCATCGGCACTGGAAGCCGTTGCCGACAAATTCTCCAGTCGTGATCGAAGCCACGCCATGGCAGCCGAAAGATACAGCGAGTTTGATTCCTGCCAGAGCATGACGTCGATCATTTGATCTCTACTCGATGATTTCTAAATACCGGCACCGGTTTCGAGTTGTCCGTGATGAGACTGTCCACCCCGTCAACGCGCAGCCGAACCAGGTGACTACCCGCCTCGATTGCTTTAGCTACAAATCGCAGTTTGTGGCTTGAGTCAGTGAGCGGTTCAGCAATGATCTCTCGATCACCTAATAAGATCGCGCATCGCTGTTCGGGCGCCACTTGCGGACTGCACGCGAGGTTAATCGTTAAGTTGCCGGCGTGACCCTTAATCGGGAACTCGGTGGTTATAGATGGCGAGAGTGCAACGGATACTTCGTTCGAAAGGCGGATACGTTCTTTCGGCGTGGCTTTATTGTTGGTGCTCTCGATTGAAACGGTATAGTGTCCCGCGACCCACTTCGAGGAATCATTCTCAATGATCACTGTGATTTTGTTCGCACTGCCTCCGGCCTGAGGAACGATACGGATGGGCTTCGGCAACCGTGCGTGCCTGAAGAGTACTTGTACGTCGCCAGTGAAATTATGGCCCTCAAAGATCACGGTATCGGCGAGGGTCGCAGTGCGTTGGCCATTAGGCAGGGTAATATCTGTAATCTCGGGAAACGGCGGAATCAGGCTTGGTTGGGTATTAAAACCAGTGTCCGCGGGACCGCGGGTCAGGATGGGAAGCGCTGCCTTAACGGCGACGGTGCTGTCGATCAGAACGACGGAGGCTTCGTATGCGACGGAGGTTCGGTAGGGCGTCTGGAAGCCAGACCATAGTCGATAAATTTCCTCGGTCGTGAGCGGCTGCAGTGTGAGGCGCACGTGTTCAATCTGTGCGTGAAGGTCGTTGTTGGGAAGTGCATTCCTGATGTCCTCCGCGAGCAGGATGGCATGGTCGTGGAGAATGCTCATTGCCTTGCCAATCAGTTCGAGGCTGAAGGGTTGCTTGAGGTCGTCGCCGCGTCCGAAAGCGGTCACAATAAAGTAAAGATTTAATGCCAGTGGGGGCATGGACTTCTCGCCGGGATTTCCGCGTCCTGGCATGTCCATGTTGCGCCAAGCCGCGTTGGGGAGTGCTTGGTACAGGAAGACGTTGAGCTGATTGGCTTCGTTGCCAGTGGCGCGGGCCCGGTCTGGCGGCCGAGTGGTGACCGTTGTGTCGTTCAGGTTGAGTTCGGGCGTAACGCCGACTGCCAGCAGATTGCGCAAGGTGGCTGTAACGGCGGCGATCGCGCTCGGATTACTCAAGGGTGCCTCCTCTTGCTCGGCTCTTGAGGTAGTCGTCGAGGCTAGTGGATGGTGGCGCTGGAGGTGTCTGTCGTGGCGCGGGGACGGGCGAGTTTGCGCGCACTTCAACGCGCCCGATAGTCACTTGTATCGCTGGCTCGGGGCCGTTCTGTCCGGAGCGTGGGGATGGCTCAGTGCTATTACTCGCTTTTGTTCTGGTTGCCTGTACAGAAACCGCGCGCGAGGTTGTCTGTGTGGGTTGCAAGGCCTGGAGATCCGGCAGTATTCGTTTTTCAGGCGGCTGCGCAGATGCAATCGTACGCAAAGCAGGGCTTGATCCTCGCTGCTTTGTTTCCGTGTGGGCCATTTCGTTTTGCGAAAGCGGGCGGCGCGATGTTTGTGTTGGGGAAGACAGGTCCGTTCGCCCGGTAGACCCAGGTGCCGGCTGCATCGGGGAAGTTCGCTTGCTCTGAAGGTGTGGCTCTGAGGAAAATGAGGACGCTGCAGTCGGACCGGATATCCTATTCGAATCGGAGACTTTCTCGAGGGAATCAACCGGCTGTGCTTTCGATACAGCCTTAACTGGACGCCAATTCGCTTCGGGTTGTTCCTCCCTCTGTTCTTTCTCAATCCTGGCTTTCTCCGGCTCGCCCGCACGACGCTGTCCCGCAGTCTCCGGTCCTTTGGCCGCGAATTTGGAGCGAGACCAAAAGCCTCCTTCTTGTGGCGCCTCCACAGCCCTCTGCGGTTCGGTAGCATCCACTCTCACCGAGGCATACGGTACGCGGAACTGCTCGGCGGGGGATTCCGAAGGAGTTGTTAGCTCCGCGGGTCCGAAACCGTTGTCAGGATTTCCGAACCATGGGGCAATGCGTGGACGCACGACAGTTGCACTCCCCAATGCCCGATTCGCGAGGTTGAACAAGTAATCACTCATTCGGCAAGCATCTCCAGATAGATCTGTCTGCGCCTCGAGCTCATTGCCACGATATCGACCTCGCTCCATCCGTAAGCGGAAGCGAGTTGGTGCACTTCGTACGCAATGCGCATCGCGAGAGCTCGCACTTCATGCCAGAGGAACGATGCAATGTCGAATATTTCCTCCCATGAGCATCTGCAGATGGGGCATTCGAGAGCAATTCTCAAATCGCCCTGCGGGTCAGCTAGAGACATTGCCGAGGCAACAGCTTCAATTACTTCTGCCGGAGCTTCATCGAGAGGCAGTGGGCACTTCGTGCATCTTTCGAAAAGGATCACGCGGGCGTAGGCCGCATCTGAGACCGCCCTGGCTGCTCGCAGATCATGACTGTTGGGTAATCGGAATTCTATCTCGTAGCCGCTGTGTTCCAGGAATCGCGGAGCTGATGAAGGCTGAATGGCGTTCATTTGTCCCACATCGAATTCAAGTTCCAAACGACCATCGCAATTGGGGCAGTCAGTAACTCCAGCAAGACGGGGTCCGAACGTCAGTTCCCGCAACCGCAGCAGACGCGTATCTCGTTCTCCGATGCTGAGTTCGTCCAGCGACGCGGGTTCAGTTTCAGCGCACGCGGCCAGAAGTAACTCCAATGGTCGGTCGACGGGATCTTGGATCTGGCCCCGCTCCCATAGTGACAACACGTTGAGTGTGGACAAGGGACACATGGCGAGTTATCCAGCTGGAACAGTGAAACTCGGTTCAGACGGCTCTGGAACTTCGACATCCCGCTCCCAGCCCTCATTTTCGAGCTTGATGTGTTGAATCGCGACCGCATTCGCATTGGCGTCAAGATCGGACAGGGCCTGGTATTCCGAAACCCAGCATCGAAACACCTTGTACGTAAAGGCGAGTTGTCCGGCTTCGTTGTAGACCTCTATAAGGATGTCCTTTCGAAAATCCTTTAGGGAGGTCTCGCTGCCGAGCCCGGCCGTGAAGTGCCAGACTTTATTGGCCCACTTTTCGAATTCAGTGTCGTGGGTCACTCCGCGCTCAAGACTGATCGCTTCGTATTCGGTCCTGCCCGGTGACTTGTGGCTGCTGCTGGGATCGCCGCCTTCCCGGTGTTTTACCACTTCCGTCGTTCGTTTCAAACCGCCAACCTTGCTGATGCCGGCAACATACTTGCCATCCCACTTGACGCGAAACTTGAAGTTCTTATAAGGATCGAACCGCTGCGCGTTTACTGTGAATTGCGCCATACGCTACTCCTTTTAGACGTCGATCTGGCCGGCTATCTGCTGCAGCTTGATGACGACGAACTCGGCAGGCTTCAATGGCGCGAAGCCGACCACAATGTTCACAATGCCCAGATCGATATCGTTCTGCGTCGTCGATTCTTTGTCGCACTTGACGAAGTAGGCATCGCGCGGCGTCGTTCCCTGAAAGGCACCCTGGCGGAAGAGATTATGCATGAACGCACCGATGTTCAGTCGGATCTGAGCCCAAAGTGGTTCGTCGTTCGGTTCGAACACAACCCATTTGGTGCCGCGGAAAAGGCTCTCTTCAATAAATAAAGCAAGTCGGCGGACGGGGACGTACTTGTAATCGTCCGAAAGAACATCGGCGCCCCTGGTAGTTCGGGAGCCCCAGACAACTGTGCCGACCACCGGAAAGGTACGCAAGCAGTTCACGGCTAACGGATTCAATTGACCGTTCTCTGCGTCAGTCAGATGGACCGATAAATCCATCACGCCGTTTAGAGTCGCGTCCATTCCAGCCGGGGCCTTCCAGACTCCCCTCTGCGCATCCGTGCGGGCAAAAATGCCGGCGACGGCGCCGCAGGGTACGAAGTTGTCAGGCTGATTGTCCCTCAATGGATTGGGCTCGGTGAGCCTTGGGAAAAACAGTGCGGCGTTCGCACTCCGACTCCGCACCAGCTTGTCTATCCCCTTGTCTGGGCTGATTGCGTCCGCAGGAGACCTCCAGGCGACAGGCGGATCTACGAGGAACATAGCACGCCTATCCTCACAATATTTAATCGCATCGGGTAGGAGGGCATCGCTCTCTATGTCGCCATCTTTCGTATAAGGCGGTATGCAAAGAAGATTGAAGATGTCAGCTTTTTCAAGGGCATAGATACCTTTCTTCGCTGCGGGCTCTCCGATGAAAGCCTGGCTTGTCAAAGCGGTGCCTGCTGTTCCGTTATTGTCCGAAGAGATCACGATGCCTACAGGGTTTCCCTGAGCGTCCTTTGGTGGAAACTTTGGTGGCAGCCCGGGAAAGACCCAGTCCGTTGCGCCGGGCGTTGCCGTGATCACACTCACCAGCGAAGAACTCTGCTGCAAAACCCGGGGCGCGAATCTCGGGTTGGACGGATCAAACGATAAGCCTAGAAATTTCTCGACGGTTCCCGCGAGCTTTAAATCAGGTTTGTCGCCTTTAGAGACCGCAAGGTTGAAGATTGCAGGATCCTGTTCAAAGACCGTAAGGTTGAAGCTTGCAGAATTCTGAAGGTCGGTGGGCGGATCCACGATCATGTGAAGGGTGTTGCCAAAAACGCCGGGGCTCGTCGCAACAAAATGCATTACATCGTCAGGCGCAGGTTGCCCCGTAGGTACCGAAATGGTCGCGGCTTTCGCGTCGGAAGCGACGACCCTCACGATAATTGCCTGACCGCCGCCGTTGAGGAAGAAATCTTGCACAGCAAAACCCATGCTGAAAGTCAGAGACAGGCCACCGAATGCTCGCTGGTAATCCGCGAAGCCGTTGACCGTGGTGGGATCATTAACCGGACCGCGCTCCGCTCCGCCGACGAAAGCTGCTATCGAAGTGGCCACCCCGGTGATTGTCCGGACACCACTCTTGATCTCTTCAACGTAGACACCCGGATACGTAAGCGGTGTAGGCATTGGCTTGCTCTCCTTAGGAATTGAGGCCGGCTGTTTTCTGCATAGCGGAGGTTAGCGAGTTGTTGACGCGACACTGCCCCTAGGCTTAATTTCTTTCAACTGTTTCAAAACATTTGATCGGAAATTGGCCGAATCAGTGTTGAGTGCCTTTTGTGCCTCAATGTGAGCTTGAGTTTTCTTATCGGAGTCTTGTTTCCGGGTGGCGGCCGTTTGCTTAGACGCCTCGACATCCGCCTGACTCACCTTGAGTTGCGCTTCAACATCCGCCGGTTTCGGGACAGTGATATGTTTGAATTCCTCGGATGCTTGTTCCAGAAGAAAGTACATCCCGAAAACATCGCCTTGTGCGTCGAGAGCGGACGCTTGGTCGAGCAGGGATCTGACGCTCTTGATGGCCGCGTCTGTGGTTTTCTGCGTGTTCCTTAGGTCGTTATATGCTTTCTCCTTCGTCGCGACCGTGCTCGCCGCCGTTGCATACGCCTGCTGCGCGTGTTCGGCGGCCTTTCCAAGCGCTTCCACCTCTGCGGCTTGGTCACCGATGGCCTTCTTGAACGACTCGATCTTCTGGTTGACGATACCTTTCTGATCGCCAATTCCCGCCTCGGCCATCGACATCTTTGTTTCAAGTGCCCTTTTACTTGACGCCAAATCCTGTTCCAGTTGCGCGCTAGCGGCTTTGAAGCCATCGCTGGCGCTCCTAATCTCCGCGACCCGGGCTTCAAGTATCTTGATCTCAGCCGACAGGGTAGTTAGAGTTTTTGTGCTATCGTCTAGTTGATCTTTGAGAGTTTCCGCTTCCTTCTTTTTGGCGGCTAGTAAGACTCCGTCATCGGGCGGCGGCGGAGAGGCTTCCGCGTGCTTGTGTGGTTTTTTCTCAGGCTCCTCTACGGAGGTCGGATTTTGATCTTCTTGTGCCATCGAGAAACTCGATTCGTTAACCAGCGTTGTGACCAACGGACTAATCTGGGGTTGCTCCGAAAATATCGAACGGTCTTTAGCTTTTACGGAGTTAGGCTGCGGGAATTGCAGTATTATAGTCAGACTCGGTGACAGCTTTCGGCCAGCAAACTTGATGACAATCTAGATGCCACTGAGTCAGGATGACTATAGAGCATTCAGGGTAGGGCGACTAGAAAAACACACTACGGTGGCTAGAGAAAACCCTCCCTGCAGTCGGATGTAGCGTGGCAGTGTAGCTGCTTGCTTCTGCGCTATCCCAAACAGCGATGGCGATCGTGAGCCTACGCTGTTAAGGAGTACCGTTGCGATATGCGTGCCCGACTTTGGCCTGCGGTCGCCGTATCCTTTACCGCTCTGCTGTTGCTTTTGACGGTATTCGCGTGGCTCGTCTCACGCGAGGCTGCTCAGATTCATGAACGCACGAGGACCGCTCGCCAGGTCTACAACAGAGCGGATGATGCCATCTCAGACATACAGGTCAGCATCAACAAAGGCACACTCATTGAACAGAGGGGGTTCAGCACCGCCAGCAATGCCGATGCGGTTGAGTTGAAGAGACGAATCGCTGACTTGCAGAGACGTACTGCGGAGGATGGCACGACCTTGGCTGAGATGCTCGGTTCTAGCCTTAAACCAGAAATCTTTGCTCTGCAGCAAGGGCTGTATCGGTACTGGAGTTCAATTCAGCAAAGCCTTGGCACATTACGCACGCAGCATGACGAACAGGGACTTTTGCGTGAGTTGGGGAATCAACTAGAGAAAGTGCTCGATCTCGTGGGACGAATTGATTCTCTCAATCAAGCGAGCCTCGCCCATGAGGAACGGGAGATCGAAGCGCAGCAGATCAAGCTGCGAAAATTCGCGATCGCTGCGATGTTCATGTTGTTGCTGTTGGAGTGTACTGTTGCCGTGTTCAATACGGCATACATGGCTCAACTCGACAAAGCCTCCGACGCAGAGAGGCGACGCGCCGAGAAGGCGGAACAAGAACTCCGTCGCTTATCCAATCAGCTAATACAAGTACAGGAAGAAGAGAGAAAAACGATCTCGCGGGAACTGCATGACGAAGTAGGTCAGCTACTTACGGGCCTACGAATGGAATTGGGAACGTTGTCGAACAGCGACCCGGACGATGAATTTAGGGAACGACTTGAAAGCGTAAAACAACTGGCGGAACAATCCCTCCGTTCGGTGAGGAACCTTGCTTTACTAGTGCGACCTTCCATGTTGGACGATCTTGGACTCGAACCAGCGCTTCACTGGCAAGCAAAAGAATTCTCGCGGCGCTACGGTATACCTGTTTCGGTGAACGTGGCAGGTAGGATCGACAGACTGCCGGAAGCGTTTCGATTGTGTTTGTACCGAGCGATTCAAGAGGCTATAACCAATTGCGGAAAACATGCCTGCGCCCATACAGTTACGATAGCCGTCAAGCGAGATGAAACTCAAGTGTCTGCTTCCGTTTATGACGACGGCAGAGGTTTCGACGCTCTCACTCAAACCCCTGGTCTCGGGCTACTCGGCATGACGGAGCGAGTGCGGGCTCTGAATGGGCGAATGGCCGTTGATTCCCAGCCTGGCGGCGGAACGTTGATCAGAATCGAATTGCCTGCGAGACCTGACTCAAGCGATCCCTATAGATAGGCTTCGTGGTTCATAGTAGGTCCTGCTATTTAGGCCTGATGATGATGAGTTGAGGGGATGGGTATTTGGACACCCCTTCCGTTTGTTGTTACCTCGGAGAGCCTGAGGGACTTTCGATCCCCAAAACGGGGAGTGAGTGTTAAGTCTATTTGCGACCTCCTCCACTGCAGTGAATCGATACTCGGATCGGTATCGGAAAGCAGAGCAAGAATGAAATGCAGGATTCTCATCGCGGACGACCACGGAGTAGTGCGCAAGGGGCTTAGGCTTCTTCTCGAGCAATATCCTGAGCTAGCGGTGATTGGCGAGGCGGCGAATGGGCGTGAGGCGGTGATTACGGCGGCGACGCTCTCTCCACAGGTTGTTGTCATGGATGTTGCAATGCCAATTCTGAATGGAATTGAGGCGGCTGAACAAATTCTTAAGGACAACAGTCAGATCAGCATCATCATGCTCACGATGCACGCAGACGAGAGTTACGTGCTGAGGGCGCTGCATGTGGGTGTACGAGGATATTTGTTGAAAGAATCGGCCGAGAAAGATCTGCTGTTGGCCATCATGACCGTGGCCCAGGGAAAGCCGTTTTTCAGCCGTGAGATTGGAGAGTCGCTGCTTGAGGATTACGTTCGGGTGCTCAAGCAACAAGGTCTCACTGACACATTCGACATTCTCACGCCTAGAGAAAGAGAAGTGCTCCAACTATTGGCTGAAGGAAAAACGAACAAAGACGTGGCAGTGCTCCTTGACGTGAGTCCCTATACCGTCGAAAGCCACCGAACCAACTTAATGCAGAAACTAAATGTCCATAATACGGCTGAAATCGTTCTTTATGCGGTCCGGAAAGGTTTAGTTAAGTAAGATATCGACTTCTTTACGGCGCATGAAAGTCCGCAAAGCGGGATGCGAAAGAAGCGGTAGGAGCTAAGCGGCAACTACGCAAGGTCACGCACAGATTCAAAGTGATCTCTTCTATGACTACCGCACGAACGTCGATGCTTATCCAAGGCGTTGCTGCAGAAGACGCAGCAAAGGCTCTTGATCCTCTGGGGTAAGCACGATCTCTCATTCAACCTCGGCGAGCCGGGACGCTGCCGCAAAGACCTTCCAAGTGCAGAGTCCACGTTCTCGATGCAGGGCACTTTTCGCTCGATACCAAAGCAGACGAAATTGCCGCGACAATCAACGAGTGTTATGAAAAAGGTTAGTTTTCACGACGTAATGTTGATGTAATCTCAGGTACAGTTCGGGTACAGACACCTGTTCGGCTTCTCTACGCTCAGTTTCGCTAAATTGCTTAGCTCCATGTATTTGGAGCCTTACGAGACTTCCCTCGATTTCGCTTATTTTTCATAAACCTACGGCAATCTTCGGAAACTCAAAATCCGCCGAGGGCAACCTCATGGGGGTTCGACCCCCCCTCCCGGCACCAACTATAACATCTGTAAATTATTTATCTTCAATAAGATACATGGCTTATCGATGTGTGATTCCATGGCTCTGCGGCTGATTTCAGGTACAAATACAGGTACAGTGAGCATCGTATTTACTTTGAGGTACTTGCAGGATTCGCGGCTCTTTGCCCTTCCAGTCACCTACTCCTTCGTTCGTCCTAATTACGCCAAATTACGGAATGCGCGGCGGATAATCGGTCAGCGACGCCGGCCGGGGTCAAGCGTCATTTCCTGCTCAAAGGCAATCTCCAAGCTTCCAACAAATGCCCGGAAGGTCGAGTTGAAGGTATTCGCATCGACTGCGTAGTGGGCGCGGCGACGGCAATTGGCGCATACCGCGGCGACCAGCGTGGGTGATCCGATCCGTCATCCGCAAGACGGTCGATGTGATGCGGCTCTAAATAGGGCTCACCGGTTGGGGTTAGAAATGGCGCTTTCCGCCTGCAACCTTCGCAAATTCCCTGAGCTCGATGCAAGACATAGCGGCGAATAGCTTCGCTTCTCCGTCTGAATAACTTCGCGATCTTTTCCATCGATGTCTGGACTGGGCTGGAAAGGATGACCAGTACAGACGAACTGACCAAGGAATCGTGCTGGGACCGCTGAGCCTGCTCGAATCAGTAGAGGTCCTTACGTGTCTGGACGTGCTCAGCTATCGCTTTCTTTCCTTCCGAGTTGCATGTCGCCACGTTTGCCCTCACCCATGTAGAAATAAAGATCGCGAGCATTCCAACCGTCTATGTATCCATAGGTGGTACCGGACTCCCGGTGAAGATGAAATCAAAGGCTGATTTTGCGGTGCTAATTCCACCCACCTTGACGCTGTCTACCACACTTATTATGAAGATCCCGTCGGAGGTAGGTTCACCGCTTATGAACATCGGAAAAGTGAGGTGTGCTGGAGACTTTAGGTTCGAGCTTGGACTCTGCCCGTTTACGGCGCTTGAAACTCACTGGATGGAGAAAGCCGACGTGAGGAAAAAAGCTGCTCGCCCAGCAAGGCGGGTTATCGATTTGTCCCTGGGCTTAACTAGCTTGAGCATTGAACGATGAACTCTCTGGTGCGGAGATCGGAGCGCAGATGCAGATCGAGCCCACGCTTCTACGTAGTCTGTATCTGCAAAACTCTCGCACTGCTGATTTATACCGTAAAGGTTTCCGCGCGGAGGCGGAATGGGGTGGAGTCACCAGATGGATGCGCGATCAGGAGATATTTCGGGTATGTCGATTTAGAAATAGAACGTGAAGGATCCCTGCAGGTCTCGATTGTCGTTGACCGTGCCGGTAATCTGGCCCGCGGTGGATGATCCCAGTGCTGCGCTGGGCGTGGCAAAGTTTGGAGTGTTGAAGATGTTGAAGGCATCCAGCCTGAACGCTATGGTCATCTCGCGATATATGGGGAACCTCCTCTGCAGGCCGATGTCCCAGTTTTTTGTCGATGGACCGTAGAGCACCGATCGCGCGGAGTTGCCGTAAGTATTGGCCGGCGGCGTCTGGAAGGCGCACGAGGTTCCGTTGGCCAGTGTGGTTGCTCCCACTGGGCAGAGAGTTGTGTCGAAGAAACGGAGCGGTGTGCCCTTGTCTAGCTTGCCGCGACGGCCGATCCGATTGGGCCAACTGGGCGAGCCGCTATTGACGCCCGAGTTGAGGGTGACGGTAAACGGCGCTCCCGAACCGTAGGTAGTGATGGCGTCCACCTGGAATCCTCCAAGGATATGGGACATAGGCCCGGTCTTGAAGTAGGCGCGGCTGCCACCGAAGGGAAGCTCATAGTTGACGGAGCTTACGAAGCGATGCTTCTGATCGAAGCCTGAAGCACCGTAGCCTGCGCGGAGATTGGTAATGGTCTGTGGGTTTCCGGCGGATCCGCCTCCGGACGCCGCCGATCCACCGTAATCAAGCGACTTGCTGTAGGTATAGCTGATGAGAGCCGTGAGTCCATGGCTGTAGCGCTTTACGTATTTGATCTGCAGGCTGTTGTAGTTCGACGCGTTAATGGGTTCCTGCTGCACCCAGGTTGAGATGTTGTTGAGCGGCTGAATCAGGCGGCGCGCGGTCTGCGCCGTGGGGCCGCCGGACTGTATAAGGCCGACCTCATTCGGGTTGTAGCTATAGTTCAGGTGCAGACTATGACTGCCGGCATATCCGACGGCGAAGAGGCCGCCAAGCATCTGGCGCTCAACATTCAGCGTGTAGGTCTGCATGCTTGCGGTCTTGTTCTCGAGCGAGTGGCTCACGATCGCAGGGGCCGCAGCATTTAGTGTCGCGGTATTGGTAAGCGTAGAGATGGGAAGCGTCACCGCGCCTGCAGGAAAAGGATTGCTGAGCACGGGCTGGCAGGTAGCCGACAGGTTCGTCGCGGAGCACTGATTGGCAGGCGCAAAGGACGCGGGCAGGGGGAAGGTCGCGGGGCTCGAAAACGTCTGCGAGACCGTGAATGGGGGGTTTTGCCCGAGCTCATTCGAAGCTGACGCAGGAACGACGAAGTACGAGATGCCGAATCCTCCGCGAACGACTGTCGTTCCTTTGCCGTCGACGTCATAGGCAAAGCCAATGCGCGGGCCGAAGTTGTTGTATCGCGTCTTTACGCCTGCTGTGCGGCTTATACCGTTAAGCCCGGCGAAGATAAACACGTTTCTGGAGTAATCGAAGTTGGCCAGGCGGTTGTCCTTCTCCACGTCAGGGGTGAAGACGTCATACCGAAGCCCGAGATTCAGAGTCAGCCTGGGTGTTGCTCTCCAGTCGTCCTGGACGAAGCCGGCGAACTGCTGATTGTGGATGTAGTTCGGCTTGATCAGGAAGTTTCTGCTGCCTGCGTTGGGGAAGCCAAGGAGAATGGCAGCAAGCCCCGACCCGCCCGCGGATGCTGTCCCACTGTTCGTGAATTGAGTACCAAAGGTCAAGCCGCCGCGCGTTGTGGTGTTGGTGAAAGGAGATGCGAGCGTCCGCACATAACGGAAGCCGAACTTGATGGTGTTTCCTCCCTTTGTCACCGACACGTTGTCTTCAACCTGAATATTGGTTTGCCGCGGGTTCGCGGGAAGGAAGGCGGTCCCGCCCTGCAGGCAGGTAAACTCCGAACCGCAGGAGTTGCCGATCGTGAAGTTGGGTAGCCCGGTGGTATATGGGCTGAGATTGAGCCCTTGGATCCCCAGCGATGTGCTGGCGTTGTGGCCGTAATCCGATTGATAGGTGAAGGGATTGGTGCGGGCGTATCCAGTTCGAAATTCGTTGAAGACCGAAGGCGTGAAGACGTGGGTTTCGTTCAGCGAGAGTCCTTGCGCGATCAGGTCTGTGTTCTGAATGCCTGCGACGTAGGGGCCGAGGTCGAAACGCGAAGCTGCGCTGGACGGGGTGGGAAGACAGCAGGTGCCCTGGCCTCCTGTCAGCGGATTGGGCGAGGTCTGGATGAACCTCTCGTAGCTGAAGCGACCGAAGAGCGAGTCCTTTGCGCTTAGCCGGTAATCTATACGCGCATTGCCGCCATTGTCATCGATGATCTGATTCGCCACGGAGGTGAAGTTGTTGAAGGTTCCGGGAGTCTGCGGAAGCGGGTAGATGCTTGCAACATTCAAGCCTACCTGCGACAGACGATTCGGGCAGATGACATTAGGATGCAGGCCATCGCACCCGGTGAACTGAGTGCGCGTAAAGGTTGAGGTTCCATTGACTGTAGTGGCTACCGTGGTAAGCGGATCGTAGATAGGAATCAGCGCGCCGCTCGCATTGCGAAAGTTGCTGAAGTCACCGCGGCGCTGCTCTGCAGTAGGCACGCTGTTCAGGTTGGTGATGCCTTTCAGGGATCGTTGGCCGTAGTAATCCGCAAAGAAGAAGAGTTTGTCCTTGAGGATCGCGCCGCCCACAGCGGCTCCAAACTGGCCGCGGCGGTATGCAGGTTTGGGAGTGACCGGCGCACGGGCGAAGTAATTGCGAGCATCGAGAGCGCTGTTGCGAAGGTAGAGGAACACCTCACCATGCAGAGCGTTTGATCCGGAGCGCGTCGAAGTGGAGAGCACGCCAGCGCCTCCACCGTATTCAGCCGAGTACGACCCGGTGAGTACTTTGAACTCCGCGATCGATTGGACGGACGGCTGCACCATGACGGTGTTGAAGGTGTACTCGTTATCGACGATACCGTCGACCAGATAGGTGTTGGTGTTGGCCTGGCTGCCGAGGGTGTTGAAGTTGGACGCCGCTCGCGGATTGAACGAGGAAGAGCCGCTCAGGTTTTCTCCTGCCTGCCCTGCCGTGACACCGGGCACGAGGTAAGTGAGTTGTACAAAGTTACGTCCGTTGAGAGGAAGGTTCTGCACCTGGGTTTTGCCGACCACGTCGCCAAGTTCTGATGAGTCGAGGCGAATGAGCGGCGCTGCCGACTCGACGTTCACCGTCTCCGTCGCTCCGCCAACCTGGAGGTCGACGTCGACGCGGGCCTTCTGGTCGATATCGACGACCACGTTATTGCTGACGCTCGTCTTGAAGCCGGTGTGCGTTACCGACACGTTGTAGGAACCGGGCAGCAGGAATGGAACGGTGTAGTTGCCGTCCTGATCGGTGGTTACTACCTTTGAGGTTCCCTTGCCGGTATCGACGATGGTGACGGTAGCGTCTTTCACGAGAGCGCCGGTGGTATCGCGCACCGTACCCAGAATGGTGCCGGTTGTCATCTGGGCGGTCAGCGCCACGGGGAGCAGAACGGTGAGGAATACAGCAGTTCCAAAGCTCTTCCATCTCATCTGACAATGCCTCCAAAAGGAATGCAGACGTGTAGCGTGCAGGGTCTGATCTGCTACGAGCTGGTTTAGAAGTTGCGTGCGCCCGTCCTTATAGACAGCGGAGACGCCATTGTCAAAGAGAATCTTTCGGGCCAGAAGTAATCGTTGATTTTTTTTGACATTAGTTCGGCACTTGACTATAAGGGCTACCGAACTTTGAGTCTGACGTGTGCTCACCGCAGCAACATTGGGAACATCCCATGCTGAATCCAGTCCATGCAAGCGAAGTGGGCCTGCAGAGCTTTTGTAAGTAGAGGAAGGACAAGCATGTTAGGTGACCGCAGAGGCTTCCTGAAAAAACTGGCGCTGGGCGCTGCCGGCGCCGCGACGTTTGCTCATCCTTTCGATCTTCTTGCGGAGCCACTCAAAAAGAAGATCAAAATCACCGACGTCAAAGTGATGATCGTTCGCGGAACCTGGGACTGGAACCTGATCAAGATCGAGACCGATTCCGGCCTCTACGGAATTGGAGAGGCTTACTGGGGACCAGGCGTTCGCGACATGATCGAGAAGCAGTTCAAGGCTCTGCTGGTCGGCGAAGACCCGCTGAACGTCGACAGGCTATACAAGAAGATGCTGCTGCGCAGCGGAGGCTATGGCGCTATTGCAGGCGTCACCATTACAGCAGCGAGCGGGGTGGAGATTGCACTCTGGGACCTTGCCGGCCGAATCCTTCAGACACCGGTCTGTAATCTGCTGGGCGGAAGATTTCGCGACCGTGTTCGTTTCTATCGCACTCTGCAGGTTCCAAGCGGCAACCCCGCCGATCCCGCGTCCTGGAAGCGACAGGCCCAAGAGGCGATCGGAAGCAATCCGTATGGGTTTACCGCTTTCAAGTTTCAGGGCGACAGCGTTCCTCCCACAGCGGACGCAGAGTTCAATGAACCTGGCCACGACCCTTACACGCTTCAGCTTACAAACAAGGATGTCCACCGCATCGTGTCCATCATGGAGAGCGTTCGCAACGTAATCGGACCGGATGTGGACATGGCCATTGAATGCCACTGGAAGTACAGCATGGGAGACGCGGTCAAGCTGTTGAATGCGCTCGAGCATGTGGAGCCGATGTGGTTGGAAGATCCCCTGCCGGCGGAAAACACGGATGCCATGGCGCGGCTGGCAAGAATGACCCGAACGCCGATCTGCACCGGCGAAAATCTCTACGGCCTGCATGGCTTCCGCACACTGATTGAAAGCCAGGCCTGCGCGGGCGTTCACATCGACATTCCCAAATCCGGTGGCCTGCTGGAGTCCAAGCGCATCTCCGATTTCGCCGATCTCTATGACATCTGGACCGCGGCTCACAACCCGGCAAGCCCCGTAGGAACCATCGCATCTGCACATGCCGCCGCTGCCATGCGCAACTTCCGAATCCACGAACTGGCGAAGTGGATCGACTGGTGGCCTACGCTCGTGACGCACGAAGGCGCGTTTTGGAAAGATGGCTACTTCATCATCGAGGACAAGCCGGGGCTGGGCATCGAGATCAATCCAGATGTTGCGAAAGCCCACCTTGCCCCCGGCGAGGCGTGGTGGGGATAACTTCGTTCATTCCACTCAATCGACCAAGAGGAGAGACAACGCATGTCGCAGGGAAACAAATTCAATCGGCGCAGCCTTCTTAAATCATCTCTTGCGGTGATGGCAGGTGGAATGGCGGGGGTGAACGCCCGTAAGCTCGAAGGCGAACCGGCTATTCAAAACGTCAATCCGCACTCTAGTCCTTCACAGCTGAAGATCACAGACATGCGGTACGCCATCATCACAAAGCCTGGACCTAGTCCTTGTCCCCTCATCCGCATCGACACTAACCAGGGGGTCTATGGTCTCGGAGAGGTTCGCGACGTGGCGAACTACCAGTACGCCATGGTGTTGAAGAGCCGCCTGGTGGGGGAGAATCCGCTTCAGGTCGATTACCTGTTCGAAAAGATCGCGCAGTTCGGCGGAATCTCACGCCAGGCCGGAGGAGTCGCCGCAGTTGAGATGGCTCTGTGGGATATCGCAGGCAAGGTCTACAACATTCCCATCTACCAGATGTTGGGAGGGAAGTGGCGCGACAAGGTAAGGATCTACGCCGATACTACGGAATCGGATGATCCGAAGGAATATGCCCGGCGCGCGAAGGAACGGAAGGCGATGGGGCTCACATGGATGAAGATGGATCTCGGCATCGTGATGCTCAAAGGGCAGCCGGGCATGGTGATGGAGCCCTCAGGTATGAGCAACTGGGAGCTGCGCAACCAGCCGCACCCTTTTACAGGAATCGAGGTCACTGACAAGGGAATCGAGCGCCTCAGCGAGTATGTGGACGCGGTTCGCGGGGCGATCGGCTACGACATGCCGCTCTCGATGGATCATCTCGGCCATATCGGCGTCAACTCGGCCATCCGCCTCTGCCGCGCCTTTGAGAAGTACAACCTGGAGTGGATGGAGGATCTGATTCCCTGGTACTACACGGACCTATGGAAGCAGATCACCGACTCCACGACAACGCCCACTCTCACCGGCGAAGACATCTATGAGCTCACCGACTTTGAGAAGATCTGCCAGATGCACGCTGTAGACAAGATCCATCCTGATCTCGCCACGTCGGGCGGCATTTTGCGCACGCACAAGATCGGCGACATGGCTTTCCGCCATGGTGTTCCCATGGCGATGCACTTTGCGGGGACGCCTGTCAGCTGCATGGCCAATGTCCACTGCGCGGCAGCGACCCGTAACTTCCTTGCGCTTGAGAATCATTCCCTCGATGTTCCCTTCTGGCAGGATCTGGTGAACGGCATCGAGAAGCCGATCGTCAACCAGGGATACATTACGGTTCCTGAAGGTCCCGGCCTGGGAGTTACGCTGAACGACGACGAATGCAAAAAACACCTGAAACCCGGCACCGGATACTTCGAGCCTACCCCTATGTGGGACGAGAAGCAGTCGTTCGACGATTACATCTTCAGCTAGAGACATCGTGGAGAGAAGGGAAGAGGAGCATGCATCTTCCCCGCTCTTTCCCGGGAATAAGATAACCAGGAGCGGAACCCTTGAGACGAATTCTGTTTGGAATCCTGTACGGTTGTGCGATCGTGGCAGGTCTTTCGGCGACGGCGCAGGTCAAGATGACGAAGGACCAGATGCTCTTCTATACCTCGGAGTGGAAGGGCGAGCGCTTCGCGGATGGACGGCCGAAGATTCCCGACAGTCTGCTTGAGCGCGCACTCTCCGTCACCATTGAAGACGTCTGGGGCTACCTGCGTGAGCGCGGCTACAACTGCCAGTACGAGGGCAATTGGCAGGCGCTGCACATGGATAAACCGATGGCTGGCCGTGCCCTGACCGCACAGTACATGCCCGCGCGACCCGACATGGTGTCCGCCATTACGGCTGAAGGGAAGAAAGAAAATCGTCTCGGCGGCAACAATATGTGGCCGATCAATGAGCTCCAGGTCGGCGATGTTTATGTCGCCGATGGTTTCGGAAAGATCGTCGAAGGTACGCTGATCGGATCGAACCTGGGCAGCGGCATCGCCGCACACTCGCATACAGGGTTTGTCTTCGATGCCGGAATTCGCGACGTGGAAGAGAATAAAGAGATCCCAAATATGAACGGGTTCTACCGGCAGGGCGATCCTTCTGCTTGGAAGGATATGACGCTCACCTCGATTAACGCGCCCATCCGCATCGGCCGGGCCACGGTGCTTCCCGGAGACCTGGTGTTGGCCAAGGCAGACGGCATCATCTTTATCCCGGCGTACCTTGCAGAGGGAGCAATCGTGAATGCCGAGTTCACCAAACTCGAGGATGCTTACAACTTCGAGCTGAACTCCTCCGGCAAGAATGGTGCCGAGTTCGAAGGAGGATGGACTCCGGCGAAGTATGATGCGCTTTCCAAGTGGATCGACGCCCATCCTGAGAAGCTGAAGATGAGCAAGGAAGAGTTCAACCAGGAGTTGGCCCGCCGTAAGGCGCCGCGAAGAAAGTGAATGTAGTTCTACCCTTCCTTGCAGGTCGACGCGCATAAAGGTTCCGCAAAGGTTCGCTTCTGCGCTCCGTTACTCTTAGCCAATGCACAGCTCGCATTGGAGACTCTGCTTGCGTTTCTGCCGAATTCTTTTATTCGGCTGGATCTCCTGTGCGATCCCCGCTGCGCTATCTCAAAATCCACCGCAGCTTTCAGTAACGGTGACCGATGCAATTCAAAGGGCGCTATAGAACGAACCCAACATGGAGCCTTTACTCGTGAAGATCGACATGGGCAAAATCACAATCGCATAACAGCGATGATCGCGAAAGAGAGAGAATTCGATTCGACTAAGGTTCAAACCCAAGGAGGCGCTTAGATGAACAGACAATCTTACTTACACCGCTGCGTCTTGGCGCGACCGAGATTCGAAATCGCGTCGTGATCGCGCCAACCCGGATGCGCGCCGGAGCCAATGCCGGTCGGCGGTCGTGCGCGCCGCAGCTCTGGTTCTCGGAGAGTGATAAATCGTCAACCCACTCACCGACAACGGAAGGCGAATCACTTGGCCGTATTGATTTTATCGGACACGGGCCTTTCCCCAGCCAATTTGTCGATAACAGGCCCGTATCGCTCATTACGATTGCCGCACGTCTGACTGTGAGAGGGTCGCGGAACACTGCCTTGCTGGGAATCTCCAATCGTCAGGAAAGCTTCTCGATCACTAAGCTGACGAGGGCGAACTTTTCTCTGAAGAAGCTTCGTCTAGAGCAATATCTCGGGTACAGGTTCGGGTACAGACGTCAGTTCGCAATAATTTCGCCAAGCTACGCTAAATTACAGGTAGGAATGGGTTTAGCTGGTTCACTAATTACGCTCGATTACGCTTATTTATCATAGACTCACGGTATTCTCAGGAAACCTCAAAATCCGCCGAGGGCAACCCTCGTGGGGTTCGACCCCCTCCCGGTACCAGATAATGCAGCTTATTAGCTGTCCGCTAAAATATCGATTTTTCCTGGGTTCAGGGAATTTTTAAGTTCCTTTAGATTGAGCGGCTAAGTCTATGACGCCCAAGAACATGTAATTCGAAGATCCTCAAACCAAGCGGACTTTTAGTCATTTGCGGTCAGGTCCATCGCTCTAAAAACATCTCTAATCAAAATAGTTATGGTGACGTGTGGAGCATTTTGTGCAACACGTTCATTACACATTTTGGTACTCGTAATCCGCAAGAAGACTCCTTCTGTATCTTCCAATTCGGGCTTGTTGATTGCAGCTCTGATCTCCGGTGTTGCGACGCCTACACGCAATCTTCGCCGCCACGATTTCGTGCTTCTTCGATCAACCTAATAAACGGGGGAAGTGACTTCACTACTGAACGGTACCGCGAGGATTTCAGGCACGCGAGACAGTTTAGTTGAACAGAACCAATGGCCTTTGCCCTGGAGCAAACTGACATCCGCTTTCTTTTCGCGGCAGCCACGTTAGTTGTCGATGGAGAAGGAACCGCCCTACTTACCCTGAGAATGGGTTTCATCCCCTAATAACAAACGGCAAAATATCGTCGACGCGGCAACATTCATTGTGTGACCTTGCAGTGCATCATGGGCATGCGGAACCAGACTCGACTACGCCGCTCTTCATCCAGTTTGAAACTACTTTCGCAGGACGCCGACGGGGGCTGAACTGTCCTGCGCCGTTGTCCTCGGTGTGCTTACCACCAGGGCCACTGAGGCGAGCACAACCACAACGGCTATTCCCTGGCTTAGCGAGAGCGGCTCATTCAACACCAGCCACCCGAGAACCACCGCCACCAGCGGATTGATGTACGCATAGGTCGCCACCGACGAAAGGGGCACGTTGCGCAGCAGGTAGGTGTATGCGGTGTATCCAGCCAGTGTTCCAAAGATGGCGAGAAACATGACCGCCAGCCACGGCCCCCCGCTCGCATGCGATGCCTGGAAGCCTCCCGTCGCAAGGCCGATCAACACATCGATCGCGCCACCGATCAGCATCTGCCACGCCGTGCACACCAGCGCGGGAGCTTGGAACTGCGTGCGGCTCAGCAGCACCGAGCCCAGCGCCCAAGCGAAAGCGGCGACGATCAAGCAGATGGCTGCAGGCGTCGTGCTCTGTACCGACAGGCCCTCCCGTACACTCTGCCTCAGCAGCAGCGCAACGCCGGAGAAGCCAAGAACGATCCCGATTCCCCTTGAGACGGTGGGCGAGTTGTTTCGGGTGAGCAGTGCCTCCAGTAACGCCATGAACAACGGGATTGTGGCGATGATCAGTGCCATCAGCCCTGCGGGCAGCTGTCTTCCGGCATAGCTCAACAGCAGTGTGTTGCAGGTGAACATCAGGAGGCCCAGCCCGGTCACCCGCAACAGGTCACGGCGCCCTATCTTCAGCGAAGATCCGCGCACCATCAGCACCGCCAGCAGAATGCCGCCGGCGATGAGGTAGCGGATACCCGCGACAAAGGCCGGATGGATCGTCTGCACGGAGTAACGGATCGCCACAAAGGCCGATCCCCAGCACAGGTACACGCAGGCAAACGCCAGCACGATGCGCAATGTTCGCCGTCGTGAGAGTCCGCTGTCTTGCCTGTCGAAGATCATACTTGGCTATAGGATCAGGCAGGCTTGGTAAAGAGCTGCATATCGCCGTTTGTCCTGGGAAGAGAATTGTATCGGGCCACGCGGAACTCTGCCCAGAAGCCGATCCAGCGCGGGTCCCGCTGCAGCTCCTCACCCAGCGCGAGAATCATCTGTTCGCGCACCGGGGCGTACTTTGGGTCGTCAATTAGGTTGACCGCGTCGTCGGAGTGCATGTCGTACATCTCGTCGTTAGGCGAGCTCGCGTTGTAGGCGTACAAGAAGTGTCCGCCGTCGGGGGTGCGGTGTTGCAGGCCGCAGGCGAAGTTGACGCCCACATGCCAGCCGCCGAAGAACAGCAGGCTACCATGCCGGGTCACCGGCCTGCCTGCCAGCGCAGGCAGCAGCGAGATGCCGTCGAACTTGGCCTCGGGTCGGATGCCAGCCGTGTCGAGGATGGTCTGCGAGAGATCGAGCAGCGAGATCGAGTCGGAGACGACCTTCTTCTGTGAACCGCCCCGCGGCTTCACCACAAAGGGCACGCGCAGCACATCTGGGTACAGGTAGACGCCCTTGTCCACCATGGCGCGGCGGCCGTTCATCTCGCCGTGATCGCTGGTAAAGATCACCAGCGATTCCTCGTACAGCCCCTGCTTGCGCAACTCATCGAGGAAGATGCCGATGGCGCGGTCGACGACCTCCATCTGCAGGATGTAGGCGACGCGATAGTCGATCAGCGTCTGCGGATCGTAGATGCCCCAGTACTTGCGATAGACATCGAGTATCTCCGGCTCGTTCTCCGCCTTCTTGAAGTCGCGCTCGCGCGACGCTTCGTAAGAGACGGGCAGCGCCATGCTGCTGCGCAGTTCCTTCTCGCGCTCCTCATAACCGGCTGGAATCGAGAAGGGCTGATGCGGATCGAAGATATCGAGCTGGTGATAGATGGGGTGCTTGCCCGTGTTTTCCGTCTCCAGCAGAGAGCGCAGCGTCTCCACCGAACGTTTAGCCAGATAGCAGGAGTAGTGTGCCTCGAACGGAAACGGCTTCCCGTCCTCTTGCACAATCCAGCCACCGGTGGAGTTGCCGGGAGTCTTGCGGTCTTGCATGCGGAAAACGATCTCTCGCGAGTACTTTTGCGGCTTCACGCCAAGGCTGCGCTGATACGCAAGAAATCCCTCGTCGTCGAAGACCGGCGGGGACCAGCGATCCCACGGCTGATCGTTTTCGCCGAAGGCATCGAGAAACTTCTGCGTGCCGACATGACCTTTGCCCGATTGTCGCGTCAGGTATCCCGAGGCCTTCAGATACTCGGGGAAGATGGTGTCGGTGGCACGCAGCTGCGTCTCCAGCCCCTCAGGGGCGCGCTCGCCGTTGCCCTGGATGTAGCTGTAGCGCCCAGTGAGATACGATGCACGCGACGGTGCGCACAGAGGCACCGTGCAGAAGGCGTTCGAGAAGAACGTGCCGTCAGCCATTAGCGAGCGGATGTTGGGAATCTTGACGTGCTTCGACAGTGGTCGGTCAGGGTGGTAGAGATCGGGGCTCACCATGTCCGCCGTGATTAGAAAGATGTTGGGGGCCTTGCCCGTGCCGGTGCGATGAAACGGCCCAACGCCGGTGCGAGGCTGGATGTACGACCGATCGTTCGCCTCAGGCGTCTGTGCTGCAATGCTGCCTGCGAGAAGCGCACCTGGCGCCATGCCAAGAAAATGTCGGCGATTCATAATGCTAAAAAATACGCTCTGAAAGCAGCGAGTGTAAAGCATTACATTCGCAATCATCCGGCCTTGCTCTTCAGACGTGCCACCGGCCCGGTCGATGCTCGCGGCACAAGATACGGCGAGATGACCCCAGGCTCATGTTGGAGACTCTCGTTACGGCTGGCCTGTAGCGCGTAGAAGGCGCGGGTGGCGATCTCCTTACGCGAAAGGTGCAGCGTGGTCAGTGCGGGGTGCACAACTTCGCAGACGAAGAGGTCGTCGAAGCCGATCAGCGAGACCTCATCCGGAACGCGGCGCTGCAGCCTGCTGGCAGTTTCCAGAAAACCGATCGCCATCATGTCGTTTGAACAGGCCAGCGCCGTCGGGGCATTACGCATCGAGAAGAGGCGTTCCGCCGCGAAACGTCCTCCCGTCAGGCGATGATCGCCCTCGAAGATCCACTCCTCTTTGAGCGAAAGATCGCACGATGTCATCGCCGCGAGAAAGGCTTTGCGTCGGCGGTTGGCCGAGCTTTGTGCTACTGGCCCGGCAAGGAAGCCAATTTTCTTGTGGCCGAGCATGCGCAGGTGCTCTATGGCCTCGACGAAGCCCTGAATGTAGTCGACTGTCACGGTTCGGAAGTCCTCTGCCAGCGCGGGTTGATTGAGAAAGACCACTGGCACGTCGGCCGAGCGCAATAGTTCGATCGTGGCCTTGCTCACCTCGGAGGTAAAGATCGCCAGCCCGTCGATCCCGCGCTCGAAGAAGCGCCGCACGGCGGCAACCAGGCGCTGTTCGTTGTATCCGGTATTGGCGATGGTGACGTCGATGCCGTGCTGCGTGGCGAGAAGTTCGAAGTGTTCGATCAGGTCGGGGAAGAAGGGATTGCGGATATCGGAGACGATGATGCCGAAGAGATTGCTGCGCCCGGACCGAAGACATCGTGCGCTGCTGTTGGGCCTGTAGTTCAGCTCCTCGATCGCAGCGCGCACCTTCGCAGCCGTGTTCTCCCGCACTTTACTCGAAGAATTGATGACGCGCGAGACTGTCGCGGTGGAGACACCGGCTTTTCGGGCGACCGCGGCTATGTCCATGAATGACCCGCCAAACGCAAAATATGCTGCTCTGTATAACTACGGGACCCGAGCGGTGGAAGGCAAGCACGTAAGTGGTGCGAATTATTCCTTGACAATATTTTTTCGCGGAACGTATGCTTCTCCCTCGCAAATGTAAACCATTACATTCGTGCCTTCGTGACAGCGAGGCATGTGTCGTTTCGAGGCCTGTATGTACGATTTCAGAAAGATATTGAAGTTTGTCCTGACTTCTGTCCTGCTCACATGCTGGGCGATCTCCGCGTATGCCCAGAGCGGAAGCTCGTCGGTGCAGGGAACCGTTAGCGATTCCACCGGCGCCGTCGTTGAGGGCGCAAGCGTCGTCCTCACCAATGCCGCCACCGGCGTGGCGCTCAACGCCGTTTCCGATGGCACCGGGAGCTACTCGTTCCCGACGGTGCCGCCGGGGACCTATGCCCTGATGGCCTCGAAGGGCGGCTTCGCTTCCTACCGCATCTCGCAGTTCACCGTGACCGTCGGCCAGCGTGCCAGCCTGAACGCCACGCTCAGCGCCGCGTCAACGGAGACGATTGAAGTCAACGCCAGCGGTCTTACCAACCTGCTGGACACCGAATCCAACGACCTTGGCACTGTCATTGGGCCTCGCAGCGTCAACCAGCTGCCTCTGGCCAATCGCAACTTCCTGCAACTGGGCTTGCTCTCGGGTGCGACTCAGCCTACCTCCGGCGCCGCCGCAGGCTCCGTCTCGCAGACTGGCCACGACGATGTCTCGATCAACATCGCGGGCAACCAGCCCGACTTCACGCTCTACGTTGTCAACGGTCTGCAGACGCTGGGCAGCCGCGCCGGGAACACCTCGCTCAATCTGTCGGTCGGCGCCATCGATCAGTTCGAGGTGCATTACGGCTTCTTCATGCCTGACCTCGGGCCCAACCCCGGCATCGTCGACGTCGTAACCAAGAGCGGCGGCAACAAACTGCACGGCGAGGTCTTCGAGTTCGTCCGCAACAACCAGATGCAGTCGCGGGACTTCTTCAACGTAAACGCCACCGGCAAGCCTACGCAGCCTGGGCCGTATCACCTCAACCAGTTCGGCTTTGACTTCGGCGGCCCTATCCTGCACGACAAGCTCTTCTACTTCGTCAACTACGAGGGCTACCGCCGCACGACATCAAATGTGCAGAATGCCACAACTCCCACAGCGGCGATGTTCGCGGGCGACTTTACCAACACCGGCGTGACCATCTATGACCCGGCGACCTACAATCCCGCCACCGGCCAGCGCAGCGCCTTCCCCGGAAACAAGATTCCCGATGCGCGTATCTCGCAGAACATCAAGGGACTGCTGAAGTACTACACCGCCGGCCCCACGCTGACGACCAACAATGTTGTGGGCACGCCCAAGGCGACCTATAAATCCGATCAGTTCATGGGCAAGATCGACTACAGTATCAACGCTGCGAACCAGATCTTCGCGCAGGGCAACTGGCTCAACTCACCCGTGGTCAACCCTGGCCTCTTCCCTGGACAAGGCACTTCGTTCCCGCTCGATACGGAGTTGGTGAATATCGGCTGGAACTCGACCATCGGCTCCAACAAGGTCAACGTGGTACGCCTCGGCGGCATCCGCGACTCCGTCTACTCGCAGGGCGTCTCGGTCGAGGGCATTCAAACTCAACTCGGCATCCAGGGTACGGCCGATGTCAATGGCGTTCCCGCCATTAGCTTCGCCAACGGCGGTTGGAGCGGCTTCGGCACTTCGACCGGCCTCATCGGCAATCTCGACAACGTCTACCAGCTCCAGGACAGCTTCAACTGGCTGCACGGCAATCATCAGATCAAGTTCGGTGCTGATATCGCCTACCTGCGTACCATCCAGTCCAGCGCTAACGCGAATGCGCGTGGTGCCTTCAACTTCAACGGCAACTTTACGGCGCAGTTTGCCCCCGGGGGCTTGACACCGGTCGCGGGCACGGGCAGTTCATTCGCCGACTTCCTGCTCGGTGACCTCAATACAGGCCAGTCTATCGGCATGCCGCGCACCCATCTGCGCTGGACGACCGCGCAGCCTTATATCCAGGACACCTGGAAAGCCACGCGCAACCTGACGTTAAACGTCGCCCTCGCCTGGTACGGCGCCACTTCGCCCAACCCCAGCGGCCCTGACAAGAACCTCATTCACAGCTTCGACTTTAGTGCGGGTAAGCCGACCTTTGCCGCGCTGGGGCAGGCTAATCCTTCGGTCTATCCGATGACGATGACCAACTGGGCGCCCCGCATCGGTCTCAGCTACGCGCCGCCCGCGGTCAAGAACACCGTCATCCGCGCCGGATGGGGCATGTACTACACCACGCAGCAGGCGGTGAACTTCCAGTATGCCGTCGTCTCGCAGGTGATCACCATCAATAACGCGGTCTCAAATACGCAGCCGAACCCGCGGTATGTGCTTGGGGTCAACGCAATGCCGGGCTTCACGGTGGGACAGATCACGCAGCCGCAGGCTGATGCGATCACCGGCCCCATCCAATATCTGAGCGCTACCCAGCGCTCTCCCTACGTCGAGCAGTGGAACTTGGACGTGCAACACACCTTCGGTGCCAAGAACCTCGTCGACGTCGCCTACATCGGCAACGCATCGCACCGTCTGCCGCTCAACTGGAACCCCTTTGACTGCTCCTCTCCCGGTTCGAATCTCTGCTTCGATTCCAACAACCCGTACAACGGTAAGTTCAGCTACATGCAGGAGGTCGATAACATCGGCTACGGCAACTACAACGCCCTCCTGGTGAAGTTTCAGCACCAGTTCTCCGACGGCTTCAGCCTGATGGCGAACTACACCTACTCCAAAGCGATGGCCGCCTCGCAGCAGGGAAGCAACGGCACGCTCAACCAGCGCCGCAGCTGCCTGCCCGGCTGCGACTATGGCCCGACCACCTCGAACATACCGCAGTCGCTGATCATCAGTGGTGTGTGGGAGCTGCCTTATGGGCACAACCGTCACTTCGGCAACAACTCCAACGCACTGATGAATACCGTTATCGGTGGATGGGACCTCGACGCCATCGTCACCATGCGCTCCGGCCTGCCCTTTACCATGACGGCACCCAACAACACCGCATGGTCGCCCGGTCAGATTCGAGCCAACACCTATTGCGACGGCAGGGCAGCGCTCTCCAACAAGGAGATCCGCACCAACGGTCACTACTGGCTAAAGCCGCAGACTGTCGGCCAGACGGAGCAGCAGGGCGCCTGCTATGTTGATCCCTCGCGTGACCCTGTCAATTTCGTCAACGGCGCTCTGCCGCTCAAGCCCGGCACCGCCGAGCGCGCACGTGCCGCCTTCGGCACTTCGTCTTTCGACAGCATGCGCGGCCCCGGTATCAACAACTGGGACATGGGCATCCACAAGGTCTTCCCGCTGTTCCGCGAGTCGACCTTTACCCTGCGCGGCGAGTTCTTCAACGTCTGGAACCATACGCAGTTTGCTAACCCCAACAGCGGCGTGGCGGCAGGCTCGAACTTCGGCCTGATCACCGCTACGCAACATGCAGCGCGCATCATTCAAATCGGCGGCATGATCAAGTTCTAGGCGGCCGCGGAAATCTCAGGAGGAAGACTCAGACAGGGGATGCGTGCATCTTGGGTCCCCTTCGAACCAGTCGCACCATAAGGAGCAGGGATTGCTGAAGACGACATTGGGTTCTCGCAGGGCACGCGGGCTGCGTGCCACTTCATTTGCCACAGGCTTGACTTGCGCAATCACCTGCATGAGCGTGGCGCAGATCACGCCCTCGCGTCCGATGCCGCACGAGGTCGAGGTGCACGTCTCGGCCAACGGAACCAAGATCGTCCCCGAGACACTCTTCGGTAGCTTTCTCGAGCCGATTGGCAACTCCATCAACAACGGCATCTCGGCCGAGATCCTGGTTAACAGGAGCCTCGAAGATGGGCTGTGGAATCACGTCAACCTTGAGAACATGTTCCGCGAGCAGCCCGAACTAATCGAGTCTTCCAATGAGACTGGCATCCCTCTGCCCTGGCAGTCGCTGAATACCAACGCAGGCAACCGCTTCGAGCTGCACGTTGGAGACGCGGCCAACAGCTGGCAGTCGCTCGAGATCATGGGACAGCCGGACGAGCTGACCGGCGTCAAGCAGCGTATCTATTTACCTGTGCATCGCGTGCTCAGCTACAAGGTCTCGCTCTACGCCAAGCATATCAACGGACCGGAGACGTTGCGCGCCTCTTTGCGCGACCGCGACTCGGGCAAGGTTCTCGCCGAGGCGGAGATGAAGGCCTCCGCGAAGGACTGGACCAAGTACACCGCTACGCTTGAGCTGAAGCAGGGCAGCGTGCGTCGCCTTGAGCCGGTGGACTTCGCCGTTTCGGTCGAAGACGCGGAGCGCGTCGACGTCGACCAGATCTCGTTGATGCCCACCGATGCCATCGGCACACTCGACCCCGATGAAGTTGCGATGGCCAAGGCCATGCACATGACCGAGCTGCGCTTCGGCGGCAACTTCAGCTCGTACTATCACTGGCGCGAAGGCATCGGTCCTGAAGACAAGCGGCTGACGATCAAGAACATCGCCTGGGGCATCCCCGAGTACAACAACTTCGGCACGGACGAGTTCCTTCAGCTTTGCGATCTCATCGGAGCCATCCCGCAGTTCAACCTCAACATGGGCAGCGGCACGCCTGAAGAGGCCGCTGAGTGGGTGCGTTACATTCGCGAGCACCACAAGGGCCATGTGATCTATGAGATCGGCAACGAGCTCTATGGTAAGTGGCAGGTCGGTTATCCCACTATTCATGAGATCGCCGCACGCACGCTGATCTTCAGCAAGGCCGTGCGCTCCGTCGATCCCGACGCCGAAATCATCGCCACCGGCCTCGGCCCCATGACCGACGGCAAGTGGAACGCGCAGCAGCTCAGCCTGCCTGCGAACACCTTCAACTATCTCTCGCTCCACTTCATCCTCGGCACTAATCATCCGGAGATGAAGCAGCCGACTCCTGACTTCGTCGCAGCCTCTGCTTACGCCATCCCATTTGCCGTCGGCCCGTACTTCGACAAGGTTCAGGCACAGGTCGATGCCGATCCGAAGCACCGCGGTAAGGTGCACTTCGCCATCACCGAGTGGCTCTTCAACAGCAAGGGCTTCGGCGAACGCAACTTCACCAACGAGAGTCCCAGCTGGATGAACGAAGGCGGAGCTGTCATGGCTGCCGGATTCTTCAACACCCTCCTGCGTCACACCGATCAAGTGAAGATCGCCGACATGACCGGGTCGATGGAGTTCGCTGGAGTCTGGAAGCGACGCGAGCAGGTCTACGCTGTACCCGCCTTCTACGCTTTTCAGATCTACAGCGAGGTCAAGGGCGACACCGTGCTGCCGGTCACCAGCGATACCGGCACCTACGGCGTGAAAGGCGGCGTGAAGCCGCTCGATGAGGTCGCCGACGTGCCCTACATCGACGTGGTGGCGACGCGCAGCAAGGATGGCAAGACGGTCACGCTGCTCTGCGTCAATCGCAGCCTCGAGCAGGATATCCCCACACGCTTCTATCTCGACTCGTTACACCCCGCTGGACCGTCCGTCATGAAGCAGATCTACTCAATCAGCCGCTATGAGCGTAACGACGAGATCGAGCCTAAGCACGTACTGCCGCTTGACGGCACAGCCACGTTCGCGAAGGATGGAGCCGTCTCCGTTGTGCTGCCGCACGACAGCGTTACCGTCATCCACGTTCCAGTCCAATAACGGGCCGGCTTTGCGCGTCAGCAAAGCGCAGCCGCCTTGGAGAGAGTCAACGGTTTATGTGGAAAGAGGCAATCATCTTTGCAGCAGTTCTTCTTGGCCTGGGTCAACGCGCGCTGGCTGCAGTGACGTCGGAGCGCTGGGGTGCTGCGTGCGATGGTGAGGTCAAGCTGTTCACCCTCACTAGCCCACAGCTGCGCGTGCAGCTCAGTGAGTATGGCGCGCGTATCGTCAGCGTCGAGGCCCCCGACAGGAACGGCAAACGAGCCGACGTCGTCCTCGGCTATAACAACCTAGCGCAGTACGTCGAAGATCCCAAAGACTTCTTCGGCGCTGTCGTCGGCCGGTACGGCAACCGCATCGCAAAAGGACAGTTCTCGCTCGACGGCAAAAGCTACCAGATCCCTGTCAACAACAAGGGTAACGCGCTACACGGCGGTACCAAAGGCTTTAGCAGCAAGGTGTGGCTCGGCAGCATCGTCGCCGACGACGCGGTCGAGTTCACGCTGGTCAGTCCGGACGGCGATATGGGCTTCCCCGGCACGCTTACTGCGCGAGTTCGTTACACGCTCGATCAAGGCAGGCTTCGTATCGACTACACCGCAACGACCGACAAGCCCACAGTGATCAACCTCACCAACCACACCTACTTCAACCTCGCGGGCGAGGCCAGCGGCGACGTTCTCAAGCAGGAGATCCGCATCAATGCCGACAGCTTCACGCCCATCGACGCGTCCCTGATTCCCACCGGCAAGATCCTTCCCGTGGCAGGCACGCCACTCGATCTTCGCCTTATGACCCAGATAGGCGAGCATCTCAACGCCGACGACAAGCAGCTTCATTTCGCCGGAGGCTACGACCACAATTTCGTCGTCAACGGCAAAGCAGGCACACTGCGCGAAGCTGCCTTTGCTGTCGACCGCGCCAGCGGACGCACGCTCCGCGTGCTGACCACTCAGCCTGGCGTCCAGTTCTACTCCGGCAACTTCCTCAACGGCACAAACCGTGGCTTCAGTGGCAAGCTCTACCGGCAGCACTATGGCTTCTGCCTGGAGACGCAGCACTACCCTGACTCCCCCAACCACTCCAGCTTTCCTAGCACCATTCTGAAGCCTGACTCCCACATGCACTCCACCACGGTCTTCGTCTTCGGCACGGAGTGACTAGGGGAGCTAGCCCTCACTTGCTGCGCTGCATTTACTCTTCACCTATACAAACATCGGGGAATCAAGTTCCGTCACATAGCCGCATGTAGGATTAACGCAACAGTTTCGCCAGAGTGATCTCGGGCCGAGGCGGCTGCTCCCTCGAAAAAACACCATCTTACACAGTATTCGGTCACCCTCCAGTAACGTAAACAGTCTTCCCGGACACATAAGAATCTCATTGTCGGCAAGTGGGGCGAGTCCCAAAACAATCGTCGTGCAAAGTTCTACAAGCTCACTGCGGCAGGCCGTAACCATTCGAAAGAAGAGACAGAGAAGTGGGCAGAATGCCATTGATTTTTACCTTCAAGTTGCTCTACCTCCTATTTCGAAAAGGAGAGTAGAGCTGAGTCAATCATTCTAGCAAATGAAGAAGAGTCAGCCGCTCGGATTATAGCGTCAGATCGGCAACACGAAGTACGTTTTCGGAGCACATGGTTCTATAACTTCCGTATCTGCTCTCCCCAAGAACGATACTAACGTGACGCATCTTAGAACCTAAGGTGTTAGCTTAGTCAGTGTTGAGTACTTGATCCCAAGCTGTTCCAGGTAAGTGCCGTATTTGCTCGAATCATAGTAGTACTTTTCGGCACGCCAATAAATTTTTGTAGCGCCTTCGCTAGTGCCTGATCATCTGGGGACCAATTCGGCATACCAATCATCTGTGCATTCGCATTCAGGTCTTCGGCCATGGGTTTGTTGTAGTGACCGGGCCATGCGGAGCCAAGAATCTGCTCGTCCCATGTCGTCTGCGTCATGAGAGCAGCGCCCTTCGCCATGCGATCGCCGTCCTCCCATAACCCCTTGACATGTTCGTAGTCGAGTTCACGAAAGTAGTACCAGACGGACGCTGATTGCGGGACGACGTTGGGCTGGTCGCCGCCATTCGAGATGACGTAATGAGAGCGCTGTTGCGGGCGTAGGTGTTCGCGATGGAAGTTCCACCCTGTATCCATCAACTCAACGGCATCGAGTGCAGATTTGCCGCGCCACGGTGCTGCGGCAGCGTGAGCAGATTCGCCGTGGAAGTTGTACTGCAGGGATATGAGCCCGGTCTGCCCACCTTCGCCCCAGTTGGATCCCAGGTTGTTCGCTACGTGAGCGAATAAGACGGCATCCACATCTTTGAAGTAGCCATCACGCACATAAAACGCCTTGGTAGCCACAAGCTCCTCGGCGACACCTGGC
Source organism: Edaphobacter sp. HDX4 (assembly GCF_036877565.1). Taxonomy (NCBI): domain Bacteria; kingdom Pseudomonadati; phylum Acidobacteriota; class Terriglobia; order Terriglobales; family Acidobacteriaceae; genus Edaphobacter; species Edaphobacter sp. HDX4. Next base: position 88,270 of record NZ_JAEDXW010000007.1, on the reverse strand, counting down.
CATAGCTTGATGGTGCCGGAAAGGTGGTGCTTCTCCATCTCGGCTTTCACGGCGAGCGCAGCCAGGATATTCAGCGGAACACCCGAGTTGTGGCCTTCTCCGTGTCCCGGAGCGCCAGCGACGAGTGGCTCATGCCATGCGACCCCGGGCTTCTGAGAGGCCTGCGGAATGCAATCTATGTCGGACCCTAGAGCGATGACAGGCTTGCCGGATCCCCACGTTGCCATCCATGCGGTTGGAATGCCCGCGATATTGCGCTCGACTTTGAACCCGTTCTTCTCGAGAACCCCCGTGAGATAGGCGGAGGTTTCTGTCTCCTGAAATCCCAGTTCGCCAAAGGAGAATACTGTGTCCACCATCACCTGGGCGAGTTTGGCATTTTTATCGACATGCTGAATCAGATCAGTCTTTTCAGCAGAAGGTCTAGTTTGTGCAAAGAGATGAGAGGCTGCAAAGAAGAAGAGCGCGAGCGGTGATGTTAGTTTCACTACGTTGTCTCCATGCAAAGCTGTTGGGGTGATACGGCATTCAACCGGACAGTTGATCAATCAATTGATGAAGGGATGATCGAAGTGAGTTCCGGCTAATTGGTAGCAACTCGCCGAGCGGCATGGGTCAGAGAGCATGTATTGAGGGACGGATACACTTAGCTATATCAAATGATTCCGTCTTTGGTGAATCAAAGATGCGGCCGGTAAAGATTATCGCTTCTGGAGTCGGCAAGGCCGTGCAAAGCTATTCAGACTGGTGAAAGTGCGCTGAGCCAGCCTGAGGCGCAAAGAATCACAAGCATGATCGGTGCTTCAAGCCTTATCCGCTTTGCGACTGCTAGCTGAGTTTCTGCGGTGAGTGATCCGTTGATGTCCCGGCGATTCAGGAAGCCTAGTGTGAGGGCAACGAGAACAAAGGCCATCTTTACGATTAGTAATGTTCCCCATGTAGAGGAGCGAATATGTTCAAGCTTGCCCTCTGTAATAAGCCAACTATTGAGAACGCCGGTGATGCATACGATTCCTATCGATAGTGTGCAGTGGCGTGAGAGTCGTCGCAGATAGCTGACAAGCAAATTGCTTTCATTCCCCAGTAGAGGCACTGAGAGGACGGCTGCGAGCAGGATCCCTCCAGCCCACGCGGCGATTGAAGCAAGGTGAAGCCACTGTGATAGCTCACGCAGTGAGAAGGGACCATCGATGGCAGCGTGCCCGGTTGCTGCTTTAAATGTTGTGAGTGCAAGCAGCAGGAGGGTGAAGATCGATCGCCGTGTAACTGGCTTGAGCGGTACGAGAGCGGAGAGCGAAAGGAGAAGCACACAGATGAATTGTGAGCGGAGAACGCTGCCCGCATGCATTTCAAGGACATCCGGCAGAACAGCGTGAATCTCCAACCAATGAGTCGTTCCGCACATATCAGAAGTCAGCAGCAGAATCTGCAAGGGAAGCGCGAGGCAAAGCATAATGGCAGCTGCAGTCACCAGTCGGTGAACCGAAGCACGAAGTGAGTCGGGAAGCGCGCCCCAGTAAAGCAGAAGCACGCCTCCCCACATAAGGCTGAAGGCGATATCCGATGCAGCGCTACAAACGATATGCAGCGTCAACAGAAGGTTCTCCTGCGACACGTCTACTTCACCGTGAACTTGTACTCGCCTTGCATCTTGTGGCCGTCGGGGGCGACGCTCGTCCAATGTACGAGGTAATCTCCAGCGGCAAGCGGCGGGGGAGTCAAAGTAAGCGTCTTAGCATCTGACGGATCACCAGCCGACTTCTCTTTGCTGATGGGGTCGCCCTTCTCGGTGGTAAGAACGATGGAGCTAAACTTCGGCTCAACGGCCTCTGAGAAGGTGACGACGATCTTTGCTGGTGCAGGTCCGGTGGAGTCCGCTGCCGGAACCATGACCTTCGGGTGAGCGTGTGCCCAAGCGGCTGGAACAGATAACAATGTAACTGGACTCGGATCGGCCACGACACTGATTGCTGACGATGCAGATGCGATTCGATCGCGCGTCGAAGGCATTGCGCATGTGTCGCCGGTCTCGCGCATGCGCGGGTGGGTTGCTGGCGACAGCGATAAGAGCTATACGCAGGTGTTCGGCGTCAACGAAGAGTATCCCGAGATGTACAGCTGGAACTTCGAGAAGGGAAAGTCTTTTAAAAAAGGGTCGGTTGAGGATGCCGATAACGTAGTCCTCATTGGCACTGCACTGCGCGACACGCTATTCGGTGAGGTGAATCCCATTGGCAAAGAAGTAGAGATTCACGGAGAAAAATTTAAGGTCAAGGGAGTCTTTGAGACCAGCGACGAAGAACAGTCGCAGATGGCTGTCATCCCCTACACCAGGATGCAGAAGATGCTGGGCATCAACTACCTGTCGAACATCATGGTTACAGCAGAAGAGGCCGGTCGATCTTCGGAAGTCTCGCAAGGGATAACGGAAGTGCTTCGCTCGCGTCATCGCATGACTGCCTCGTCAAAGCCTTCAAACCTTGCAGGACCGATGAGCGGTTCTTCCGCGGACGATTTTACTGTGAAGACGCAGGCCTCAGAGGCACTGACGAAGGGGCTGAATACGTCGGTCGCGGCATTCATTCTGGCGAATATGCCGCAGATGGACCAGGTAAATATGCAGGAGATGTCGGGCACTCTGAACCGTGCCGGACAAACGATGACAGCTCTCCTGGCTGCGATTGCCACAATCTCACTGATCGTTGGCGGTATAGGCATCATGAACATTATGCTGGTCTCTGTCACCGAGAGAACACGCGAGATCGGGATTCGGCGTGCGGTCGGTGGACGGCAGTACGACGTACTGATGCAGTTTTTGGCTGAAGCCGTCACGCTGGGAGTTGCAGGAGGAGCCTTCGGCATTGTCTTGGGATATTTAGCTTCATTTGCCATTACTCAGCTTCTGCAGTGGGATGCGACGGTTTCGTTAGGGGCGGTTGCGTTGTCGTTTGGAATCGCCGCGGCGACCGGCGTCTTCTTCGGATTTTATCCCGCGCGTAGAGCCTCGAAGCTGAACCCCATCGATGCTTTGCGCTTCGAATAGGAGAGTATGTCTAACTTCTTTTTGCTCTCCAAGAGCGCATTCATCGGATGGCGTTGCCTGAAGCGGAATCGTCTCAGGACGATTCTAACGATCACTGGTATGACAATCGGCGTCGCCACGGTGCTAACGATGATCGCCTTAGGTAAAGGCGCTCAGTCGGCTATTCAGGACCAGGTACGTGCTGCTGGAATGAATGTGATTGTGGTTACGGCAGGAAACTTCAAGGCAAAACAACAGTGGACAAGCGCGGGAGAGTCGGAAGAGCCGGGATCTCTTGCGGATGGCGAGCCTGCAATGGCCGCATATGTTCCAGGAAGCGATGGAACAAGGCTGCGCTATGCAGATTGGGAGCCGAGGCGGCCGGTCAGACTCCTCCGCGTATGGCAGCCTTCGAACAATCCTCTGAACCATCTGGCACGGAGTGGTGAGAACGCTGCTGGAAGAGGTGCATCCGACAAACTGAGCTTAGAGGATGCCGACGCGATAGCTCGATTGACGGGAGTGCAGGCGGTCTCGCCTGGAGTTGCCGATAACATCACGCTGAAGAGGGGAGGCAAGACGTGGTTTACGCGTCTGCACGGAGAAGGTAGCGATCTGCCAATGATTCGACGTGCGTGGGTCTTCAAGAAAGGGCGCAACTTTAATAAAGCAGAGACCGATGGAGCGGAGAAGATAGCGGTACTTGGCAGCGTAGTCGCTCAGAAGCTCTTTGCTGACGCAAACCCGGTAGGAGAACATCTCACAATTCATGGCGAAGACTTCCGCATCATCGGGTTAGTAGGTAGCGGCAGTTGGATGGTGCCGAGCGGGGAGGGTGACGACCAGTTCGATGTCGTTTATATTCCGGTGACGACGGGCAAAGAGCTTTTAAAGAAAATTGGCTTGGGAACAGTAACAATCTCTACCGTCTCGACTGGCGATGTCGCCGGAGTTACCAAGGCGGTAAGGAATCTATTGCGGCAGCGTCATGGGTTGACCTACCGCGAGCCGGATGACTTTGTCGTCGCCAGCCAAGCGAAGAAAACGCTGGCCAAGGGTGGGATGAGGACCGACGTCGCGCGTGCGATCTCGAGCAACGTTACCAATCTCGATCAAGTGACGTTGGAACAGTTGGGTAAAACATTGGACCGTGCGAGCCGCACGATGACAGCTTTGCTGGCGAGTATTGCGTCGGTCTCGTTGATCGTCGGCGGCATCGGCATCATGAACGTGACGCTTCTATCTGTCACGGAGCGAACGAAAGAGATTGGGATTCGCAGAGCTGTCGGCGCACGCTCCGACGAGGTGATGTTGCAGTTCCTGATGGAAGCCGTAACGCTTAGCTTGTTTGGCGGAGGTCTTGGAGTCTTGCTTGGCCTCCTTATCTCAGAACTAATCACAAGGATGGTCGCCTGGTCGACGAATGTATCAGCCCTGGCAATTGCTCTATCTTTTGGTATATCTGCTGGGATCGGTATCCTGTTTGGCTATTACCCCGCTCGGCAGGCTTCACGCGTCACCCCGATGACCTCTTTAGGATATGAATAGGGTCGATCTCGATTGGGCTGCTGATGTCAACGGGTGCCGATCTTGCGCTCTCAATCGATGATCAAGAACGATCAAGAACGAAAGTTCAAACGCGCTGGAGCTTGGATTCTGAAGCTCTCGCAGTAACCGTTCTCCCCAGGGCGAGCCGGGTTTGATGTACAGGGTCTTGGCACCTGTCGGCCAGCCATTTGCGCAGTTTTTTTCACGAACTCCGGGAATAGGCAGATGCGCATGGCAACCACCTATTCCCGGAAATGTTATCGCTTACATTGAAACATTTGTGAGTTACGATTCGCCGAACCTGGCGTCTCTCAGATTTTTCATAAACATACGGCTATCTTCGTAAACTCAAAATCCACCGAGGGCAAGCTCGTGGGGGTTCGCCCCCCTCCCGGCATCAAATAGAAAAGGACTTAGGCTACTCTTGCCTCTCGAAACCCGAGAGACACCAAAGCTTGATGGCGAGATAGCTTTATAGCTGCATTCTCATCAACGGCTAAGCCTCGGATTTTTTGCAAACGCCTTTCCTCACTCACGGCCGCGATGCTTCTTGGCTTTGCAGCCGATGCTCTCCGTGAGAGACTGGGAAGCGGAATGCCAGTCAGAGGTGGTAAGTAGCAGGATCTCTCCGCGTAGAAGCTACAGGCCTCCCGCTGAGCGGGCAGGCTTCTACAGCATCCACGGCAATCGCACCTGGAGATCCGGATTCACGAAATGGCAGATGCCGAATTCGAGCAAGTGCGGTTGCCACCTATCGCGGGTACGGGATGAAGAGGTCGAAGGTGGTTCCCTGGTATTGTCCTTGGGTGCGAGTACGGATCCGGACCAGCCCATCGTGTTTCGCGATCACTTCACCACTAAGCCAGAGCCCAATACCCGAACCTTTCGAATCTTTCGTGGTGAAAAAAGCTTCAAAGATTCGCGGCAATACCTCTTCTGGAATACCGGCACCTGAATCGCTGAAGATAAACCGTACACCGTGTCTGCCGGTCTTGTAACTTTTGGAATTGATGCATCGAACAAGAAGTTGGCCTTTGGGTGCGACGGCGGCGTCCAGCGCGTTCGTAATCACATTGTTAAAGACCTGCCGAAGCTCACCAGGGTGTACCAGGATTTCTTGGAAGCATGAGATCTGGGTCCTAAGCCGCACGCCGCGTGCCGCGATATGGGCGTTGAGCATCGCAAGGACACTCTCGAGAATATTGCCGGCGGGAACCAGAGTTGGAACGGAAGATTCCCGATGATACGCAAGGATCTGCTTGGTGATCGTACTGATCCGTTCCAGTTCGCCGGACGCCTGCGCCACATAGTTGTCTATATCCCCACGTTCGGTACTCTTTTGGCCAGCCAGATACAGCAGGTTTGACATGGCTTCAAGCGGATTATTAATCTCATGGGCGATGATGTGCGCAAGGCGACCGGTCGCTGCAAGACGTTCACTGAGTTTGAGGGTCTCTTCCAGCTTCTTGTGATCGGTGATATCTGCCAGGATCAGGATCGATCCGTTGATCTGATCCAGATCTGTCTTGATGTTGTCATAGCGAACGCGAAACCAGTGCCGGTTAGCAGACAACTCAACTGCGTGGCCATGCCGCGCTCGCCGGAAAAACTCATGGAAGCTTAATTCAAAGCGTGAATTGAATACATCTGCAAGAGAGCGGCCATCAATCTCGTGGTGACCGAAGTCGAGCAAATGCATAAACGCCGCATTCGCTCGGACCACCATGCCGTTAGCATCTGCCAGAGCTAACCCATCGCTCAATGCGTCGAAGGTGGTTTGCCACTGAAGAGCGGAAAGGTGAGATAGCGACTCGGCCCTCCGCATCCGAAGCAGCGCGTTTACCTGGGCAATCAGAACGGTTGGCTCAACTGGTTGTGTGAGGTAGGAGTCCGCTCCTCCTTCGAGGCCTTGAACCTTGCTCTCGCTCGAGGTGAATGCAGCCGAGATTTGAAGGACTGGAATGCTGGCGGTCAGCGGATTCTGCTTGAGGCGCCGCACTACCTCATAGCCCAGCATGTCGGGAAGGTTGACGTCCGAGATGATAATGTCCGGGAGGTTCGTTGCCTTATGCAGTCCTTCGCTCCCAGTTGACGCCTCATCGATCGAGAAACCGGCCCTTGTGAGGATTCTCCGGAAGATGTACCGAGTGGCGTCCTGATCATCAATGACCAGGGCGCGCAATGGGAGCGTTGGTTCAGACATCGCTCTCCACCTCGCCAACTCGAGGTGATAGCAACGAAGCAATCAGGCGCCTGACACGGTCGGCGGGATCTGGGAGGCTCAGCGATTGTTTGGTGAAGATGATGGTCGACTGCTCGCGAATAAACGCGGTTTCGCTGTCATCGAGATTTTTCGTCGAGTGGAGCACAACTGGAGTATCTGACAAGCTTTCAATGCGTCTGATGCTCTTGAGCACATCCATGCCGTCCAGATCTGGCATATAAAAGTCCAGGAAAATCAGATCGGGCTGAACATGCTCGGCAAGCCGAAGACCATCCCGTCCATTGACGGCCTCAAAGATCTCGAAGATGGATTCATCGATATAGCCGCGTAGCAGGTATCGTGAGACCTCATTGTCGTCGATCATCAGGATGCGCTGCCGATTCGTGGTCGCTGTGAGTTGCCGCACCTTTTCAACCATCTCCGCTGGATCGAAAGGCTTGCTAAGATATGCATCCGCTCCGGAGCTGAAGATTCTGTGCCGATCCTCGCTTATGCTCATGACCAGGACAGGAGTTGGATTAGCCCGTGACTTAACCTCAACCAGGAAGTCCCAGGTCAGGTTCGTCCCGAGCTGCAGATCAAGAATGATTGCGGCAGGCCGTAAACTCGTCAGTAGGTTACGAGCAGTCTCGATGGATGACGCTCGCTGCGACTGAAATCCCGCTGCCGTAAGATAACGTGAATAGACGAAGGACGTTTCCTCGTTGTCTTCGACAATCAAGACAAGTTTTTTATCGGAAGCCGGAAGCGGTGCGATCGAGGTCTGGGTGAAGAGCGTCTGATCGTAGATCATAGGGACCCTAAGCCGGAACGTCGAACCCACTCCTACTGAGCTCTCAACCTCGACGGTTCCGCCGAGAAGCTCCGCGAGCTTCCGAGAGAGAGGCAGTCCCAGCCCAGTACCCTTGACCCGTTTCTGCATGCTGCTCTCGACCTGCGAAAACTCTTCGAACACCATCCTTTGATCGCTCTCCGATATTCCGATTCCAGTGTCGGCGACGGAAAATATCACAACACTTCCATCCACCTCCGCCGAGATTGTTACCGTCCCCTCTGGGGTAAACTTGATGGCATTCGATATAAAGTTCCGTAGTACCTGAGATACCTTCTGCTCATCGGTAAACAGCTGAGGCAATGTCTCTGAAGCTGTAAAAATTAATTGGATCCGGCTCTCTGCAAGCAATGGCTTTAGCATGCCTCGCAAGGCTCCAAAGAGAGCAGGTATGCTGAACGAGTTAGGCTTTACATCCAGCCTGCCCGCCTCGACTTTTGCGATATCCAGAAGGTCGTCCACCATGTCGGACAGCTCCTTTGCGGATCGCCTGATGAACTGGACCTGCTGCTCTTGCTCCTCTGTGAGTTCGCCGTCCATACGGTCAAGCAACATCTGCGTCAGCGCCAGCATGGAATTCAGAGGTGTCCGAAACTCATGAGACATGTTCGAAAGGAAATTTGTCTTCAACTCGGACGCTCTGCGAAGATAGTCAGCCCGTTCGTCCAGCTCCGCGTACAGAGCGACTACGCCACGATTTGTATCCTGAAGCTCAGAGTTGATTCGAACGAGCTCTTCCTTGCGTTCGCGCAGCTCATCCAGCGTCCGGAGTAGCTCCCGGTTCTGTGTCTGAAGCTCGTCGATTGGAGTTGCAGGATGCTGCCGCGAGATCTCTGCGATTATGTCCTGTCGTCCGGAATCCATCAGGGCTGGGCTATGCGCCGGCAACTGCTTGCCAAACTCAACGGAAGTTCCAAGTTTTGTCGACTCGATTGAGAATTCATCCATCAGTCGCTTGGTTCCCAGGAGACCCATTCCCATGCCGGTGGTAGAACGGTAAGATCCTGCCATCACTACATCCAGATGTGGGATCCCTGATCCGTGATCGGTTACCGCAATCCAGAAGATGCGCGTTTCCGGGTCGACGCTGAAGGATACTGCTCCATCCCGGGCATAGCGGAATGCATTCCTCGCAATCTCGGAGACCGCGGTAGCTAATCTGATCTGATCGTGATGATCAAATCCAAGAGCGCCAGCAATCGTGCGCGCACGTTGACGGGCATTGACGACGCCACGCTCATCCGCCAGAGACATGCTGTGGAGGAAATGTTTCAAAGCCGGCTTCCCCCTAAACGCGTGACGAGAACAGAAGCATCATCCCGTCGACGGCTGAAATCTCGATACATCAATCCAGCAAGGAGCATCGCAGGCCGGTTGTGAAATCCGGTGTAAGCCACGGGAGAAGCCTTCGATGTCAGTCCGTCGGAAAACATGATGAGCATCGTGTCAGGATCGACAGGGTACGTGAATTCCTGAACGTTGCGGGGCATAACAGCGCCCAACGTTCCATTCTGCGAGACCAGGCTCCGCGATGAAGCTCCAGATAACAGAGATGCGCTAATGTTCCCGATGCCCGCGTAGCTGAGGATCTGTCTTTGCAAATCCACAATGGCGATGGCCATCGCGGCTCCTCGGGTCTTCTTTAATGCTTCGTGTGTACGGGTAACGATTTCGGCAGCAGATTGGTTGAAATGGGTTTTTACCGTCAGTACTGCCTCATCAGCAGCTTCCGCTGCACCAATCCCATGGCCAAGTCCATCCACCATCATGTACATAGCACGTGCAGGGTTGGTATCGGTGAAGTACGAGTCTCCTGCAACAGGTTCTTCTCCAAGCGGGAGGTTAACCACGCCGGCGACCGGAGAATCGCCGGTCTGGAAGCGACTCCAGCATACCGTGCCTTGCGTTGTATTTGAGTAAAGCCCCGATGCGTGCGATAGGCGCTTGATGGCCCCCAAACCTTGCCCCGCTGTTCCAACGGTCGAGAACCCATCCTCCATCGCACGACCGATATCGCCGATGCCCGGACCGGAATCCAGAGCGAGCATGTCCAGGCGTATTCCATTCTGATCCTGGCTCGGACAGACCAGAAACTCACCAGTCTCAGCGTGAAGCAGGATATTGGTTGCGAGTTCCGTCGCCACGATCCCGACATTGCTGCGGCTCTCTTCATCGAATCTGAGAGCCTGCGCGACACCGACAGCAGCGCGACGGACCTCACCGATTGAACTGCGATCCATGATCGCTATGGATTTGTGCGTATGTCGCAAAATGCCACTATTTCCAGCGAACAATCGTTACGACAGTTCCTCGTCCCGGCTCGCTCTTGATATCGAATTCGTTTACCAACCGCTTGCTTCCGCTCAGTCCCAGACCCATCCCACCGCCAGTGGTGTAACCGTCTCGAAGTGCCAGGTTAATGTCGGAGATACCTGGTCCCTCGTCGCGGAATGTGAGCCTGAGTCCTCGTCTCGTTCCGTTCTCAATAATCTCAGCCGTCATTGTGCCGCCACCCCCATGCTCAAGGGTGTTTCGTGCAAGTTCGCTGGTCGCGGTAACAAACTTGGTCTGGTCGACAAGGCTGAACTTCAGTTCCGTTGACCAGATGCGTGTAACCTGACGAACACGGACGACGTCATCCGACGTAGCAATGGGAAAAGTCTCAGTCTTCAGAGCCATCGCTATCTTCTAGGCCCACATTCTGCTGAGTAAATTCCCTCAAAAGTTCCATGCCGCGTTCAACGTTGAGCGCCGTCTTGATTCCCGGGAGAGACATTCCCAGTTCAACCAGCGTGATGGCGACGGCAGGCTGCATACCGGTAAGGACCGTCTGCGCATCCAGAACACGAGACATGGCGGCGATGTTGGCCAGCATGCGACCGATGAAGGAGTCAACGACCTCCAGGGAGGAGATATCGATCAGCACTCCCCGGGATGCGTGCTTTGCGATCTGCGACGTAAGGTCCTCTTGCAGGGACATCGCCAATTCGTCATGCATGTCGACCTGGATGGTTACGAGCAGACAATCGCCCACTTTGAGGATGGGTATTCTGTCCATGTCTACTCTTCCTTGATCTTCGACGATGCTTGAGCGGTTCTGGCGGAGACCACGGACTTACCCAGGATCCTGAGAGCTATAGAGAAGGCATCAGAGAGCTTCGCCTTTGTCTGGATGTCGGCCAGGTCGATACCTAGATGGACGATGGTCTGCGCGATCGCTGGCCGAATCCCGCTCAGGAAGCACTCTGCGCCCATGAGTCGGGCCGCTGTGATCGTCTTAATCAGATGCTGTGCCACTAGCGTGTCGACAGTTGGCACGCCCGTTATGTCGATGATCGCAACCTGGCTATTCGTCTCCACAATCGCGGTCAGCAGAGACTCCATAACGACTTGTGTTCTGGCGCTGTCCAGTGTGCCGATAAGGGGAAGAGCGACGATGCCGTCCCACAGCTTCACGACCGGTGTCGAAAGCTCGAGCATCTCTTCCTGCTGCCTGCTGATCGTCTGTTCGCGAAAGCCGATGGCAGTGTCCACAGTCAACATGGCGAGCTTGTCCAGCAGATCTCCGCTCGACCATATTTCAGTCACCAGCTCGGACGGATTGCCCTTCAGTGTGTCCTTAAGAGCTACAAATACAGGTTCCTTCAGCGAAAGAATAAACATCGCCGTGTCGGCTGGGCTAAACCCGCGGTCCATGCGCGACTTCGCTATCTGCTTCAAAAATTCCCGAACGGATACGTAAGCTGCAGACTGGATGTCAGAACTGATCTGAGCTGCCTCGGTAAATAGCCGGAGGAACTCCTTAACCTGCTGCTTAAGATCAGCATCGTCGATCAGATCACTCCGCCGTGTGCTCGACGACATCCCCTTAAGCCACGAGGTCAAAATCGAATCTTCGTTTGACCTCAGTATTTGCTGAAACGCACTCATATGAATGGCCTTTTCCCTTCAACAAAAAACACTTATTACCCTGAGCTGCAGGGTTCAACACAAAGTGCCTCTCTAGGCTTTGATTCTAGTGGACTTGACCGAAGCACGCCAAAACATTCCAGGCGGTCGAGTGGTTGATGACGTTCATCTTCCGAGCCGGACGAATCCCTGATCCCCCGAACCTTGCTCATCGAGATTTTGTTGACTTTTACTCGCATATTGATCTATTTCTAGTCCTTTCCTCCGAGAGGAGGTCGGTCGGAGGCGGCGAACAGCTTTCTCATCCTGGGCTCCCGGGACACTTTCTATTTTGGGCTGACTTACTCGACCATATTCCTCCCAGCATCTCGGAAACAGCTTGCTCTTTGGGCTCCTGCAGTTATCGAAAGGAGCGCGTCATGATCTATTTTCAGGGAACCGACAACACCCTCTGGCAGATGGGTCCCAATGGCCAGAACCCCGCGAAAGTTCATGGATTCCAATGCAAATCCAGCCCCTTCGCCTACGGCAAGGCCATCTATTTCCAAGGGACCGATGACAAGCTCTGGGCGGTTAATCTGGACGGCTCCGGCTCGGTTGTGCTCGGCAATAACACCTGCGCATCAGCTCCCTTTGTCGCCGCTACTGGAGTTTACTTTCAGGGCACCGACGATAAGCTCTGGCGATGGAGCCTTGTCGGCGAAACCCTGATCAGCCTTGGAGGAAATACCTGCAAATCCACACCCTATGTCCTCGGTCAGTATGTCTTTTTCCAGGGCACCGACGACGCTCTCTGGCGCATAAACATCGATGGAACCAACCTCGTCCACATCGGCTCGGGCTTCCAGACCAGCTCCAGCCCCTTCGCCACTCCTCACTTCTTATTCTTCCGCGGCACTGACGATAAAGTGTGGCGCACTGATCTCGACGGTGCCAATGGATTGAACTTGGGCGGCGGATACAAATGCAGCTCCACACCGTGCGCCAGCGACACATCGGTCTATTTCCGCGGCACCGACGATGCGCTCTGGAAGACCGACTTGGCCGGCAACGGAGGCCGGAAACTCTCCGGATGGAAGTGCAAATCCTCGCCCGTCTTCGACCCGGACCAGAACTGCCTCTTTTTCCAGGGTATCGATGACGCACTTTGGCGCACCGACACCGACGGCAACCACGGGGTCCACCTGGCCAACTACAAAACGGCCTCTCCCGTCTTTGCTGCCGAGCCCTCCAACCAGCCTGTGGCTGGCGATGTGCCCATTCCTTATGTTGTCCTTCTGCTTGCCTACTCGCCGCCCGGCAGCAGCACTGGTGCGGGCGCCTCGCAGATTGAGTACTCAAGCGGGAGCACCGCCGGTACCAGCCTCTCCTACAGCCACTCCGTCAACGAGGGGTGGGGCCTAACAGCCTCACTAACCGGACCCCAGACCTCCTCCGGTGGCGGCAAGATGGGAGGTGATTCCGGCCAGGGTTCCTCCGCAATCGGCAACTTCGATCTTGGCTATTCTCGCTCGGGGACGAATACCACCAAAGCCAGCCTTGACGTTAAAAAGACCCAGAGCTCAAGCATTACGATCGTTGGTCCCAGTACCGACGGGATCAATCATGACCTCGACCTTATCTTTCTGCTCCTTCGCCCCAGCTACAGCGTCATCCTCGATCCCAAATTCAATATGAACTGGAACCTCGACTTCGCTGGCCCGAATCAAGGCGTCGTCTGGCTTCAGATGGATTGGCTCAAGAACCTGGACCTCTTCGCTCAAGCGGAGCCCAGCGTAAAAAGCCGCTGCGATGCTGCCGGCCTCACCCCTGCTGACTACAAGCAGCTCCTCGCGCTCAACCCCTTCGCCTACGGTCCCGCACCGATCGATACGCAACGCTACATCTCGACCGGCATACAGGCCTACTACCAACCCGCTGGTTCGGAGGGGCAAGCTCCCACGCAGAGCTATCCCTTCAGCTACAGCGTCAACAATGCCAATGAGAGCTCTGTCGAAACCTCGTGGACAATCACTGGAAGTCTGAGCGGTTCGCTGACATTTGGCGCCCTCATGGCCGCCCTGAAGGGCAATCTTTCACTTACCAGTACTGATACGGCGGTCACCAACAACTCGTTTGAAGAAGACCAATCTGCTACCGCCACCATCACCGCGCCGGCCGCCGGTTATCAGGCTGACACTTACCTGCGAGTTTACTGGGACACGATCTTCAGTACCTTCATGTTTGTGCTCTCCGATGCCGAACCTCCCATCACCGGGGTCATTCACGATGTAACTGGCAAACCCCTGCCCAATACCGAGGTACAGCTCGTGGTCGCCGGCCAGGTCTTCTACACCTGGTCCGATTCCACCGGCACCTATCGCTTCTACGACATTCCGAGCGGGGAAGCAGTAGTCACCATTGTAAAGCGCAAGCACCGGTGGCCACCTCCTCGTCCGATCTGACAGTAGCAACCCGGAAGCTGTGTGAGTTCTGTCGTCTGAGGATGTCACGAGCCAGAGCGTGCGCATATGCGCTCCTTTTTACAGAGGAGCTGTTCCTTTGGAATCCGCCTAACTGTGCTTGTTTCCTGGCTCACCAGTTCTGGTATCGAACGTCTTGTGTCCGTTCGGACAAGCCGGGATCTTGTGCCCTTTGGTTACGTGAACAACCGCATTGCAACTCTGGCAATGGAAATCGCCAGTCTCCTGTGCAGTTTCTCCTGCATGTGCAGCCATAAAACACCTCAGTCTATGAGGTGCAAAATGAACCGCCATCCGTTGCCATTTTCATTAGCAATTTTAATCATTTGGCTGGGGAGGTGCTGAGCGCCTGTTGAGTACGAGCCAACGGAACCCAAACCTCCGATACCCAGGATCGGAGACACTGAGACGAGGGAGGCCGCAGGATCGGCATGATTATCATGGACATGCGAGTCTCAGGTGCAATATAGAGGAAGCTTGAAGAAGCCAAAGGGTTCTTTATGAAGAAGGCGACCGCCACGCGATCTGTCGGACAGCCAGACCGACGCACAGATATTCGTACAGTAGCTGCCGCCGCCAAAGTTTCGGTCGCGACCGTATCAAGGGTAATTAACAGCGTACCCAATGTAGATCCCGCTCTCGCGAAGCGCGTTTGGGACGCGATTCGAAAACTCGGATATATCCCCAACAATCAGGCTCGCGCACTGGTCAGTGGCCGCAGCAGACTGTTTGGAGTCATCATCTCCGACATCACAAATCCCTTCTTCCCGGAACTGATTCAGGGATTCGAAGAAGAAGCCGTTGCTGCGGGGTATGAGACGCTCATCGGCTCGACAAACTACGATCTTCGCAGCATGGAAATCTGTGTCCAGCGCATGCTGGAGCGAAAAGTCGACGGTGTTGCTGTAATGACCTTCGGTATCGAAGAGCCGCTCCTCGAGCGGCTTGCCTCGAAAAAAATTCCTATGGTGTTCATCGACATAGCACCGGCGCAAAAAGGATTCTCCGCCATCCGCATCGACTACCAGAACGGAATCTACGAAGCGGTGCAACATCTCGCGGTGCTTGGCCATCGGAGAATTGGATTCATCTCAGGACCGCGTGGCCTTCATTCAGCCAACGAGCGGGAGAAAGCGTTTCGCTCAGCTCTGAAGACGATCGGCCTGACGCTTCCCGCCGAGTATGTGTATGTCGGTGATTACACCAACGAAGGAGGATCGAGCGGAGCCGAACACCTCCTCACACTTCCCAATCCCCCCACAGCGATCGTCTGCTCCAACGACATGACTGCCATCGGAGCCATGCATGCCGCTGCACGGCTTGGGCTCAGTATTCCGCAGGATGTTTCCTTAGTGGGCTTTGATGATATCGGCATCGCACGCTATATGCTCCCGCCGCTCACGACCGTTCGCATGTCGGGCAGAGAGATTGCCGTTAGCGCCGTCAGGACGTTGATTGCGAACTTGAAGGATGATGTTCTGGCGAAAGCTGCCTATCAAGTCGTCGCCACGAGGCTGGTCGTGCGTCAATCCACTGCAATCCCGAAAGGCAGCCTCGCAGGGCTCAAACCGGCGAGACCTGCGAGGAGTAGATCGTAGAGCTTCCACGGCCTCTTCACTGGGTCGAGAGTTCGATCACCTGGATCGAGTAAGCCGGGACCGTATGCTCAAAGGTCTCCTTCACGCCTTTCAGTGATGTCTTCACCGGAACGATTCTCTGTGGTTCTCTGATCGTGTTTGTCTCGGCTGGATTGTTTCCTCCAAGAGTCTCGACGATAGCCTCTGCCTTCAGGCTCTTTGCTCCATCCAGATGCACGCTCACTGTCCTGGGCTCCGAGTTACCATTCACCAGCTTTAGATATACCTTGCCTTGAGCCTGGCTGACGGTCGCCGAATAGAAGAACCTGTTGGGAAGTTCCGTCGCGGTTGACTTCGGCACGGTATCACCAAGATATTTAGCGAAGAGTACCTGAGCGTAATAGGAAGGGGATCCATAACTTAACATGGCGTCATAGCCGATCAGGTCGCTCTCCCATTGCATCCCACCCGGCTCAACATTGACGAAGAGCGGAGCATACGAAGCCATCAGGATGAGATCGCTGTTTCGCTCGAAGCCCGTCATCAGTGCCGCATCGCCAAGCGCCGAATTGAGGTTGGGAGTGGGGGAGCCTTCCCGGGTTGCCCATTCACCAACAAAGATCTTGGGACCATTACGATCGACGGAGTCGTACTTGCTCGCCATCTTATAGCTCTCAACGGCGCGCAGATAGTAGTGGTCATCCTGCATGTCTGGCTTTGTATTCTTGAGCGGCATCGTGGCGATCGTCTGCAACTGCGGATACTTCGCTTTGATGGCCTTATTGAATTGATCGAACCGGGCTTCGTAGCTTCCGGACCGGTCAAACCAGTCCTCATTTCCAATCTCAACATAGTGAAGAGGGAACGGCTTGGGATGCCCCAACTGCGCTCGCTTCGCCCCCCATAGTGTGTCCGTTCCGCCGCTTACAAACTCGATCTCGTCAAGAGCATCCTGCACGAACGGTTGCAGGAAGGGGCCGGCGTTGATGTGGGCGCCTTTGAGTGAGTAGCCTGCATACACTGCAAGCACCGGCTCCATGTTCAGGTCTTCCGTCCACTCGAGGAACTCCAGAAGTCCCATTCCATCTGTAGACTGGTACCGCCACGGACTGGGGTGGGTCGGACGATCGACAAGCGGGCCAATCGTCGTCTTCCAGTCAAAGCGATCCTGAATCTCATCACCCTCCAGGTAGTTTCCTCCGGGCAGGCGAAGGAAATTCGGCTTCATGGCCGCCATCTTTTCCATGAGGTCAGGCCTGTTTCCGTTCTCGCGATTCTTATAAGTGGGTGGAAACAGCGAGACAAGGCTCAACCACACCTGGCCGGGGTGCGAGACGGTAAGAACAAGATGGTTGTTGGCGTTAGCCTCCAGCTGGCCCGTCTTCAACGTAACCTCGTATCTCTTCCAGGCGGAAGAGAGGGACTCGCTCTTCGTGGATGCAACTACCTTTCCTGAGTCATTGCTTACCAGAGCCAGCGAGACGCCTCCCATGTCATCTTTGTCAGTCTTTGCGTAGAAGGACGCCCGATAAGTCGTGTTGGGGCGAAGAGCCATTCCCCAATAGCCCTCGTTATAGACTCCCACCGGGTTGTCGGCATCTGCTTTCGTCGCCTCGATCAGCAGACTATTGCGAAGCGCATCACTTGGACCCGTGGCGTCATCGAGCGCCATCCTCCCGCTGCTGTTCCCCCGCTCGACGAGGAACCAATGAGCCGGTTGGGAATGCGAACGTCCGCTGAAGGTGCGATTCCGAACCATCTCGGCGTACAGCCCGCCGTCGTAGGAGTAGTTGATCTCTTCCGTCATCAATCCATAGAGCATCGGGCTCACCTTGTGTGAAGGAGAGTCCAGCTGAATTGAGATAGAGGCTGCTCGATCCGGTTGAGCGTGGCTTATTCCGCAAAGACCAAGGGCGAGCGCGACTGCAATGTACTGAAGATGATGCTTCCGAAATAGCCCCTGCATGACCCGAAAATGCGATCTCAAAAGCGACAATCCTCCGCGCATAGGCAACTTTTCCCTTCGGGTAAACGTTTTTGCAGAACTCGAGGTAAGTTAGCTGGTCCGTTTCTCACTCGTCAACTCCCTTCTCGATAAGCGCATATTCTTCAGAGTCTTATCGGAGAATTGTTCGCTCTTCTGAGCGCACCTTAGCTTCTGCTTTCCCATGGATGGGGAACTGCAAATAGCTACACGCAGGAAGCTTTTTCCAGCTTAAGTTATTCAATCTAAAAGCAATATATTTCCGGACAAATATCTTGACAACTCCGTAAAGCTTTCAGTAATCTTCGGCGGCTTCAAAGGACATCGCTTCCGTTGCCGCGAATGTCCTGGCTTTTTACGGCCCATGGAATAAAGAGGCTGCTCACAAGAAGCAGCAGGCGTCATTTCGTTTGCAGGTCTGTCTTCTGGTCTTGAACGAAAGAAAACGTTTTCCCGATATCGCCGACTTCGCTTCCATCGCTGGAGCGAAATGCCTTTGTAAACACTGCAGCTCGTTCTGGAGGGTGACACCGTGCGTCGAATCTTACATTTATCCATCGCGTTGTTAAGTCTTGTCCTGTTCACGCCATATTTGATCGCGCAGGAAAACGCCACAATTACCGGAACCGTCATCGACTCTTCCGGCGCGTTGATTGCGAATGCGGAAATCACGCTTACAAATCCCGCCACCGGACAAACGAGAGGTGCGGTCACCAATAGCTCAGGCATCTACCTCTTTGCCAATGTGGGTATCGGTCACTTCACTCTGGACGTAGTGGCCAAGGGATTTCAGAAGTACACCAAGACCGACATCATTGTGAACACGGCCCAGACCATCAAGCAGGACTTTCAACTCACTGTTGGAAGTGAGACCCAGACGGTGACCGTCGAAGCGGACGCGCTGCAACTGCAATCAGAGACCAGTGAAGTAAGCAATCTGATCAGCGGCGAGCAGGTCTCACAGTTGGCGACGAACGGCCGCAACGTGGTCTCGCTGGCTGCTCTCGGAATGGGAGTCTCCAACAACCTCCCGGCCTTCGGTGGTGTCAATGCTCTGACGTCTGCGAACGGCATAAGCTTCAATGGAACCAGGGTCACTCATAATATCTATCTGCTGGATGGCGGAGAGTTGAATGACCGGGGTTGCGGTGGTTGCTTTAGCTCGCTGCCGTCCGTCGATGCACTCGCCCAATTCCAGACACTCGATAGCAACTACAGTCCTGACTACGGTCTTGGTTCCGGTGGAACCATCCTCATGGTTCTCCGATCCGGCACCAGCAAGTTCCACGGAGCTCTATGGGAGTTCAATAGAAACGAAGCCTACGATGCCAACCACTATTTCACGAATCTCGCTGGTCAGCCTCGACCGAAGTTTCGTTTGAACACCTTCGGTGGAAACATCGGCGGTCCCCTGTGGATTCCGCATCTTTACAACAATGCGCGCAACCGCACCTTCTTCTTCGTCAATGAGGAGTGGAGGAAACTGGTGCAGGGAAGCGCTCCTGCAACCGTGAATACGATCGCCTCCGCCAATTTCGCGCAGCCCGGCCAGGACCTGACGTATCAGGTCCCATCGAACGGAACCGTCCCCACAGTCCCAGTCACAAGCGATCCCGCGAAACTGGCAATCTATGCGGCACGAGGGCTGACACCCGGGCAGCCGTTTCCCAGCAATGTGATCCCGCGAGAGTTGATCGATCAGAATGCCGTACGTGAGCTGAATGCCGGTACATTTCCTCGTCCTAACTTCGGCAACAGTCAATACATCTCTTCGATCCCGCAGCCTACTAACGTGCGGGAAGACGTCGTTCGTATCGACCATGCGATCAATACCAAGCTGCAGCTGATGGGCCACTACCTGCACGATCAGGTGGATCAGACCTACTATCCGCCGCTCTGGGGCAACAGCTCGTACCCAACGGTAGGAACCGCGATGCTCAACCCTTCATGGTCTTCAACCATCAAGTTGACGCAAACGCTTTCTCCGAACCTTCTGAATGAGACAGCCTTTCTCTACAGCGGCAATACCATTCACCTCGATCCAGTTGGAGTCTCCACTCAACCAACCGGCTGGAATGCGACGACCTTCTTCCCGCCTGAAAACAACTTCGGCAGCCGCCTTCCCGAGATCCAGTTGGGAGGCCCCTACAACACCACCTGGAGTTCCAGCTACTTCCCCTGGAAGAACTCCTACATGGGTTACGAAGTACGCGATGATCTCTCCTGGAACAAGGGGCTGCATCAGCTCAAGTTCGGCTTCTCATGGCTGCATGCCGTCAAGAACCAGGAACTGCAGGCCAATACGCAAGGTACAGCAGTATTCAACAACAGCTCCTTCTCTGGAGACTCGTATATCAACTTCCTGCTCGGCGATGCTGCCACCTTCACGCAGCTGGAGTACCTCGCAGGCAAGCATTGGGTAAACAACAACTACGGCTTCTATGTGAACGACAACTGGCGCGTTATTCCGCGACTTACCCTCAACCTGGGTCTCAGATTCGACGGCATGCCTCACGCATTCGAGCGCTACGATCAGTTTTCGAACTTCGTACCCAATCTGTACGACCGTACTCTTCCTTATCCTTTGAATTCGGATGGAACTCTGAATCCCGCCTCTCTCACCAACTTCCAGGGAAGGCCTTTCTATCTCAACGGAATCCGCGAAGCTGGTGTCGGAGGCTTCCCGCGAGGCAACGTTCAAAACCAATACCACACATTCCAACCGCGACTTGGATTTGCCTACACTCTTCCGGGAGCAGGCAACACCGTGATTCGCGGTGGATTCGGTATGTTCTTCGAGCGTGTCCAGGGCAACGACGTCTACAACGCTGCTCTGAATCCACCCTTCGCCTACCAACCTTCAGCAACCAACGTCTACTTCTCAAATCCAAATCAGAGCGCTCTCACTGGAGCAGTAACCAGCCAGGCCTTCCCCTCCACACTCACCACCCTGCAGTATGGCTACACGCCGCCCGGAACAGCGCAGTTCAGCCTGGGCGTCCAGCGTCAGGTGGCCTCATCCGTAATCGCGGTTGTGCAGTATGTAGGCTCCCTCGGTTGGAGCCAGAGCGACAATCGTTCGATCAATACGCTTCCGCTCACAAACCCGAACAATCCCGCAAACCCATATGATCTGCGCCAGGGCGTGGCCGCGGGCAGACTCAATGCAAATCAGTATCGAATCTTCCCTGGATTCAGCTCCATCACTCAGGAAGAAAATCAGACCAACTCTAACTATCACTCCTTCCAGGCCGGCTTACGAATGGAAAACAAGCATGGCCTCACCTTCCAGCTGGCTTACACCTATTCTCACGAGATCGATATCGTAGCGAACGATCTCGGTGCACTCTCCAATCCCTTCAACCAGGAATATGACCGAGGCTCAGGAACCTTCGACAGACGTCATATCTTCAACGCGAACTACATTTATCAATTTCCGTTTTTCCTCAATAGCGGCAATGGATTCCAACGTTCCGTGCTGGGTGGCTGGGAGCTCTCCGGCATCACCGTGGTCCAGGCAGGCTCTCCACAACCCCTGCGGTACACCGGAGTTGATACGCTGGGCCTAGGCGGCGGTACTACCAACCGGCCCAACCAACTCACATCCGTGAGATACCCGAAGACCCGTCTCGCGTGGTTCGACAAGAGCGCATTCGGAAACCCGACTGCACCCTGGAACGGTGGGCCCAATCAAGGATTTGGCAACGCCGGAAAAGATGCAGTGATATTGCCAGGGCTCTTCAACTTCAACATGGCATTGTTTAAATCGTTCTCCTTCACCGAAGCGGTAAAGCTTCAGATGAGGCTCGAAACCTTCAACACCTTCAACCACACTCAGTTCAACGGTATCGATTCGGCATCGAACGATGCGAACTTCGGGCAGGTAACCTCAACCTACGATCCAAGAACTCTTCAACTCGGAGCCAAGCTCTCCTTCTAAGGGGCTTGCGCTTAGTCACAAACCCAGGGGCGCCATGCATTAGACATGCGCCCCTGAATTATCTGTTACGTGAAGGCAACGCTGCCTTCACTATCCCTTTGGCCTCTGTCACCGTGACCAGCTGGTTCGTTTCGATACCGCTGAACCGCTCAATCAACCCATTAGTCCAGTGGATCTCCAGGTCGACGTGAGTGTTCTCTCCCACGCCAAAATGGAGACGGCGATCATTAACTGAATAAAAGCTCGATTGTGCCATCACTGCCTGGGCCTGAACTTTGCCGCCGTATCTCGCAATCACACGCGATCCTATTGCGCTTCGATTCGACCTTGTTCCAATCAACAAAACCTTCAGCCATCGAAGATCATTCGTCACATCGTTTCGAAGCAGGGAAGGTGGCTCGTTGAGATTGACCACCACCATATCCACATCGCCATCGTTATCGAAGTCTCCGAAGGCACATCCACGACTGCAGTGAGCAGCCGCGATTCCCGAGCCCGCCTCTTCGATAAGTTCTTCGAACTTGCCATTTCCCAGATTCCTGAAGATGAACCTCGGTGTCTTCAACGGATAGCTCGGAAACGCTCTCTCCACCTCCGGATAAACCGACCCGGTCACGATAGCAAGGTCAGGCCAGCCGTTGTTATCGAAATCCGCGAAGCCGGTTCCCCAGCAGGTATAACGTGTCTCTACGCCAAAGCCACTGGCCAGCGTAACATCCGTAAAGTTTCCTTCGCCATCATTCTTGTACAGCACATTGGTGTCGTCCGAAAAGTGAGTCTTGAAGAGGTCAAGCCTTCCATCGAGGTTATAGTCGCCCACAGCCACACCCATCCCGGCCTGTTCGGCTCCATCTGCGCTAAAGGCAACGCCGCGTTCCGCGCCCTCCTCGGCAAAGGTTGAATCTCTCTTGTTGATCAGAAGTAAGCTCGGCGTCGAGTCGGAGGCCACGTACAGATCCGTCCAGCCATCTCCGTTCAGGTCAGCCGCTACGGTCGTCATGGAGTAGGTACGTTCCGCCTTGGAGATTCCGGTCTGCTCCGACACGTCACGAAACGTTCCATCCCCCTGGTTGCGATAGAGATGGTTGCGAGGCATCTGCAAACCTCGAGGCCCGCAGTTGACGGCTACTCCTTTGAAGTTGCAGTACGGATTGGCTCCGGGTTTCGGCACCTTATCCATGTGTAGATCAACGTAGCTCGCGACAAACAGGTCCAGATGACCATCGCGGTCGAAGTCGATGAAGGTGCAGCCGGAGCCCCAGCGGGCAGCGCCCTCGTAGAGCAGTCCCGCTTCCCTGGTTACATCCGTAAAAGTGCCGTTTCTGTTGTTGCGATAGAGAACATTCTGCCCGTAGTACGAGATAAAGATGTCTTCGAATCCGTCGTTGTTGTAGTCCCCAACAGTCACTCCGCTGGCCCACCCTTGACGCCGTAAGCCAGCCTTCTCCGTCACGTCGGTAAAGGTGCCATCGCGATTGTTCTTGTAAAGCCGATTGCTGGAATCAGGAACCATCTCGTCCATGCGAATCCCGGATAGAACAAAGATGTCCAGCCAGCCATCGTTATCGAAGTCCAGAAAAGCAACTCCGCAGCCGACCGTCTCCAGGATGTAGCTCTTATGATGCTGTCCTCCGTAGATCACCGGAAACGTCAGCCCTGCCTCTGCTGCAATGTCGGTGAAGTGCGCGTTAAACGGCAGGCCTGAAGGCTTTCCTCGCGGGACCGGCTTCACGTTTCTGGTCGACACTCCCTGGGCAAGACTGACGGTCGATGCGGCAGTCATCCAGAGAAAACTACGACGGGAAACCTTGCTGCCTTCAACTTCGTTCATTCGTTCCAGCCTGAGAAGGAGATGACAAGTTATAACGCAATCTACTGAGAAGTTTGACCGCCAGAGATCTTTTCGATCAAAGTATCGTCAGTCTTCTTGTGCAGCTCCTTGGTCTTGGCAAGCTCCTGCGCTGCCTTTTCTTTCTGGCCCATCGCCGAATAGACTCGCGCAAGTCTGTAGTGAGCGTCCGGCTGAGAAGGATCAAGCTGGATAGCACGTTGAAACGCCTCGACAGCGTCCTCGTTGCGCTTCTGATTGACGTAAATGCAGCCGAGATCGAAATGCGCCAGACGGCTGCCCGGTTGAAGCTGCAGCGCCTTTTGCAACAGTTCCTGGGCCGACGTGTCATCGTTTGTGCGCAGGGCAATGTCGCCCAGATAGAGATACGACTGTGCATACCCCGGGTTGTTTGCAATCTCCGCGCGCAGTTCGGAGGACGCCCTGTCGTAGTCGCCCTGTTTGTAATAGAGAAAGCCAAGCTCGAAGTGAAGTACAGGTTCCTTGGGCGATGTGCGAGCCGTCTCCTCGAGCTCTTTCGTCGCTTCATCTGTCTTGCCCATTCCATCGAGTGCCTGCGCCAGCAGCATATGCGCCTGGACGGCCTCGGGGTTGACCGCCAGAATACTTTGGAACTGTGTCAGGGCACAGTCATACTGGTGGCTCCATAGACAGCTTTGCGCCAGTACATTTCTCAGCTCGAGGTTCGAGGGGGAGCTCTGAACTGCTTTCGTGAGAAACTGGCTCGCATTCGCGTACTCTCGCAGACCGAAGTAGCTCATGCCGATAAGGATCGTGCTGCGCGGATCCCCGGGTCTCGCCTTCTCAACTCTTTTCAGTGCGACAATGGCATTCTGAAAATGACCTTGCTTGAACTCGGCAATGCCGAGATTCGCCTCCACATCCGGCTGTTCGGGCTTTATCTCCAGCGATTGCCGATACTCCGCCACCGCCATCGGAAGCTTGCCCTGCTGCGCCAGCGCGACCCCCAAGTTTCCATGCACCACCGCATCATTTGGGTGCGTCTTCGCAAGCTGTCGCCACAGCTGTTCAGCGCCCGCGAAGTCTCCGGTCCTCATCTTCTCCGAGGCACTGGCGGCAACCTGATCCTGTGCATGCAAGGGAAGGAAGCTCAGGATCATCGCCGCAAGATAGAGTGCAGTCGTTGCTGTTCGAGATAGAGCAACTCGCCTCCCAGCCCGGCATCTTCCTTGATAGAAGTCTCTCGAATGGGCAGAGCGCGACACTTTATACCGATGCGGCATGCCAAGCATTCTAGCTCACGGTTACCGCTGCATAGTGTCAGTGAGATCTCCTGAAAGTGTCTCGCGCTGAGGCGGCCTTGTCCTGTGAAATAGCTCTCTTCTTCTGGCTTCCATAAAAAGAGCAAGTGGTGCCGAAATTCAACTCCTATAGACTTGAGCCCGACCCTAAAGTTCAACTCAGGAGTGATTCGTGCCCTCTCTCTGGCGGATTGTTTGCACCGCTCTCTTTGCTTCCCTTGCTGCTGCTCCGCTTCTTGGCCAGTCGCTCACTCCCTCTGCTCAACCGGCGCCTCTGCCTCCACCAGTTGCGCAGCCCCGGTCCTATAGTGTCCATCGCGCATCAAACCCCGTTGAGATCGACGGAAAGATTAACGAGGCAGAGTGGAAAGACAGCGTCTGGACAGACGATTTTGTGGATATTGAGGGATCTCGAAAACCCACACCGCGCTTCCGCACCCGCGCCCGGATGCTATGGGATGACCGTTATCTATATATTGCCGCAGAGCTGGAGGAGCCCGATGTGAAAGCATCCATCACCAGGCACGATGCGGTGATCTTCCGTGACAACGATTTTGAGGTCTTCCTCAAGCCTGTCGCGGAACAGGAGGGCTACTTCGAGTTCGAGATGAACGCCCTCAATACCGGGTGGGACCTATACCTCAATAAGCCCTACCGGTTCGGAGGTCACGCCGACAACAGCTTCGAGCTGGAAGGCCTGAAGACCGCCGTCGCAATCCATGGCTCATTGAACCACCCTGACGACACCGACAAGGGGTGGACCGTCGAGATCGCCATCCCTTGGACAGCCTTCCTCTCCCGGCAACCGGTTCCTCCACCTCATGTCGGAACTGACTGGCGCATCAACTTCAGTCGCGTCGAATGGAAGACTGGTCAACCCAAAGAAGATAACTGGGTCTGGTCACCGCAGGGAGTGGTCAACATGCACGTTCCGGAGCGCTGGGGCTACCTGCACTTCGAGAACTAAGCAGGGAAGCCCGGGAGCGACATCCGGGCATCCTCTCATCCGCGGCCGATAGTCCCAAACTCGCAACTCGGGAGCCAATCCTGAGCCTCTACGGCAGGCGCCTGGCGAGCGTCATTATTTCCTTGTCACCCGGCTCTCTAAACTCTGTCAAGTAGCCCTTTGACTTAAACCCAGGTCCAGCCATGACTTAGAAGATGCGCTTTTGATCGGATGGAATCGGTAGACTTAACTGTAGGGACAGTTCTCACCCTGTCCATGGCAAAGCGCAGCGTGTACTCGCCAAAAACACGAAGTCCCAAGCTAAGTACCATCGATCGAAGACTTTGCACAAATTCGGTGCGGGGGGTAGGGCAGGGAAGATCCCCTCTGGAGCCGCACACAGTGCCAGAGACGCGGTACGCAGGATCTCGAAGCGGGAACGGTAGGGCGAATGCCTCATCACGACAGGTGATGGCTGCTGGTATCGTGCCTCCAGAGGAAATTCCTGTAAATGTCTATTGAGATGGTGTTGGCTGAAGATGTCCGTTTTGAACGGCTGAGTCACGGGCAGAACGCCCGCTTCCCGGGCAAGCCGGAGGAGCGTGCCAGCAAAATCGCTCTCTGCGACTCCACGGAAGATGTCGCCGAGGCTTTGGAGCGCTTTGTACATGCCGGGCTGCGACCCACCGTTCGCTCCGGTGGTCACTGCTACGAGGATTTCGTAGATAACAATCCTGGCGGAGCGATCATCGACCTCAGCCTGCTGGTCGGAACAGCCCCGCTCCCCAGGTCACCCAAGTACCGGCTCGGTGCAGGGACCAGGCTCGGACAGGCTTACCCCGACCTCTACAAACGCGACCTGGTGACCATCCCGGGAGGCACCTGTCCCCCGGTCGGAGCGGGAGGCCACATCTCGGGCGGCGGCTACGGTCTGCTCTCGCGCCTGCACGGAATCACCCCGGACTGGGTCAGTGCGGTCGATATCGTTACCGTCGACCACGCGGGAAAGGCGCAGGTTCTACGGGCCGACAAGCAGCAGAACTCCGATCTCCTGCGAGCCTGTCGCGGGGCGGGCGGCGGGAACTTCGGCGTCATCACCAACTTCTACTTCGACACCCTGCCCAAGGCTCCCACCGAGGTTCTCAGGGGAAGCGTCAACTTCAGCTGGGACGGTATGACCGAGGAGCGCTTCACGCGCATTCTCTATCTCTTCAGCAACTACTGGGAGACTCGCGGTCGGGACCCGGAGACATGGGGACTCTTCTCCATCTTCAATCTCTCCCATCAGAGCTCAGGGCACCTAGGCATGTCCGTCACCTTCACCAACCCCGACGGAACGGTAAAGGACACGCGGGTCGTGGAGGAGTTTCTGACGATGTTCGATGAATGCAAGCCGGTTGCGGAGCTCTCCACGCATCCCGCAATGGCAGAACATCATCCCGAACCGGCACATCCAGGAACGAACATGTGCCTGGCCAAGCACACACTCAACAAGATGGCGTGGATCGACTCCCAAGGAGGAGGGGGGCGCTCAGGCGGACCTCCGATGGACCGCCGACACAAGTACAAATCCGCCTTTATGAAAAGAGGCTTCAGCCCCGAAGAGAGCCGCTGTTTTTACAAGCATCTGACACGAAAGATAGAAGGCGTCGATCTGTCAGGAACCACCGTTCTGGCTGACTCCTTCGGCGGAGCAGCCAATCGGAAACAGATGCTCGAGGAGACTTCGGCTCCGCAGCGGGATTCAGTCATGAAGCTACAGTTCATTGGAACCTGGACCGATCCTGCGCAGGACCAGGCGCATATCGAGTGGATGAGGGACTTCTATACAGAGCTGTATTCGATCTCACAGAAAGGGCAGAAGTATGCGGGCACTCCGTATTGGAGCGATCAATATGAAGGCTGCTATATCAACTATCCCGATGTAGATATGCTGCAGTATTCCTTCTGGCATCACCTGTACTACGGACCTGGCGACCTCTACCCGTTTCTGCAGAACGTGAAACGGCGATACGACCCAAACAACATCTTTCATCACGCGATGTCTATTCGCGTCTGATGGTCGTGTTCGCCGCTGGAGCTCTGCAAACGCATCGGTGGACAGGACCATCCTGACTTCCATATAGTTGTCTTTCATTCGGGGTCGTGCGGGTCGGGAATTGGTATGTCAGTACGACCAGCAGGGATCTTCGAGTTGATTTGCCTTGCTCGCCGATCATCCGCCATCACTTGGCCTGGATGGCAGGGTTGACTGGGGCGTGCAAAGAGTGTGGACAATGCAATCTCGTGCAGTGTGGGAGTTCGATCGTGTCTAATTTGCCGTCCGGAGTCGAAATCGTGGCTCCTATGTCCCCTGAGTTCTCAGATATCCTCTCTTCCGATGCGATTGCCTTCCTCGTGAATCTGCAGCGCAAATATGGTGCGAGGCGTAAGGAGCTGTTGTCTGCTCGCATCGCTCGCCAGGCGCGGCTCGACGCGGGAGAGAAGCCTGACTTCCTTCCCGAAACAAAACACATTCGCGACGGGAGCTGGCGCTGCGCTTCTATTCCCGCGGATCTTCAGGACCGGCGGGTTGAGATTACGGGGCCGGTCGACCGCAAGATGATCATCAACGCTCTGAACTCCGGCGCTTATGTGTTCATGGCAGATTTCGAAGATTCTTCGACCCCGCTTTGGCGCAATCTGCTGGAAGGGCAGATGAATCTCAGAGATGCGATTCGCCGCACGATTCGTTTCCAGGATCCGAAGACAGGGAAGAGCTATGAGCTGAATGAGAAGACTGCCGTCCTTTTTATTCGGGCACGGGGCTGGCACATGCTCGAACAGCATGTATTGGTGGATGGCGAGCCGATGTCGGCTTCGATTTTTGACTTCGGGCTGTATTTCTTCCATAACGCGAAGGAGCTGCTTTCGCGGGGAAGCGGACCCTATTTCTACCTTCCGAAGATGGAGTCCCACCTGGAGGCACGCCTGTGGAACGACATCTTCGTTGAAGCACAAGATGCGCTCGGAATCCCGCAAGGGAGCATTCGTGCGACCTGCCTGATTGAGACGATCCTCGCAACCTTTGAGATGGACGAGATTCTTTACGAGCTACGCGACCACTCCGCCGGTCTCAATTGCGGTCGATGGGACTATATCTTCTCCTTCATCAAGAAGCTCTCCGCTGATCATTCGATTGTCTTGCCGGATCGTTCTCAAGTTACGATGACGACGCATTTTATGCGGAGCTACTCCAAGCTATGTATCAAGACCTGCCACAATCGCGAGATCCATGCGATGGGCGGAATGTCGGCTTTCATCCCGATCAAGTCCGACCCGGTGGCAAATGAAAAGGCGTTGGCGCAGGTTCGGGCAGACAAAGAGCGTGAGGCGGTGGATGGACACGACGGCACGTGGGTAGCGCATCCGGGCCTGGTTCCTGTTGCGCTGGAGGTTTTCAATCGTGTGATGCCGCAGCCCAACCAGATTGATAAGAAGCTCCCGGACTTTACGGTCACGGCCGCTGATCTGCTGGAAGTCCCACAAGGCGAGATCACAGAGGCCGGCCTTCGTCAGAATGTGGCAGTTGGTCTGGGATATGTCGAGGCGTGGTTGCGGGGCATTGGCTGTGTTCCACTCTTCAACCTGATGGAGGATGCGGCAACTGCGGAGATCAGCCGGGCACAGCTCTGGCAGTGGGTCCACCACAATGCAAGTTTAAGTGACGGCCGCAGGATCACGAAGGAACTCTGTGATCAGTTCATCGATGAGGAGCTCACTGCTGTCAAACCCGTGGTTGATGAGGAGCGATTCGCTGCCTATGAGCAGGCGGCCTCTCTTATGAGAGATCTGATCGGCAGCGAGAGGTTCGTAGACTTCCTCACCCTACCTGCGTACGACAGAGTCCTGCAAACGGAAGTCTCTGCCTAGATTACTAGGGCGTCTTCAGCAAAACGGTTCGTAGAGATCAGCCTATGCCTTCATCCCTTTCACCCACCATCCTCTCCGAACTGCAAGCCATCGTCGGGGCGAAGGGCCTCATTACCGCGGCGAATCAACTGCAGACCTACGAGTGCGATGGTCTTACGGCGTTTCGCACGCCGCCTCGAGCTGTACTGCTTCCTGAATCCACTGAGCAGGTCCAGGCGATATTACGACTGTGTCATCGTGAGCGGATTCCGTTTGTGGGGCGCGGCGCCGGAACAGGACTTTCGGGAGGAGCACTGCCTTCAGAAGACTGCATCGTTATAGGAATGTCGCGAATGAATCGCATCCTGAATATCGATATTCCCAATCAGCAGATTACGGTTCAACCCGGAGTCATCAATGCAGCGGTGACTGCCGCGGTATCTCCTTACGGCTACTTCTATGCTCCTGATCCCAGTTCACAGACGGTCTGCTCGATTGGAGGCAATATCGCGGAGAATGCTGGCGGAGCGCACTGTCTGAAGTATGGATTTACCGTGACACACATCCTCGAGATGACAGTGGTTCTGCCGAATGGAGATCTCGTCACTCTTGGTGGTAAGACGATCGACACACCGGGATACGACCTGGCCGGAGTGTTTATCGGGAGCGAAGGAACGCTTGGAATCGCCACCGAAGCAACGCTGCGGATTATGAGAAAGCCTGAGACCGTCCAGGTGATTTTGGCGGCGTTCGATACGATTTCGGCAGCTGCCCAGTCCGTTTCAGAAGTAATTGCAAGCGGTCAACTCCCGGCCGCTATGGAGATCATGGATCGCCTCTCGATCGAGGCTGCCGAGATGTCGGTCCATCCTAACTATCCATCGTGCGAGGCTCTACTGCTGATTGAACTGGATGGACCTGAAGCAGAGGTAAACCTGCAGATGACATCCGTCGTCGAGATCTGCAGGACTAATGGAGCGTGGGAGACAAGACTGGCCGTGGATGAAGAGTCACGCTTTCTCGTTTGGAAGGGTCGCAAGGCAGCATTCGCCGCAGCGGGTAGGCTCTCGCCGAACTATATCGTGCAGGATGGGGTGATCCCGCGTACTTCGCTCCCCGCAGTGCTGGAAAAGCTGAACGCAATGGCGGCGGAAGCGCATCTGAGAGTTACGAATGTATTTCATGCCGGCGATGGCAATCTTCATCCGATTGTGCTGTACGACCGTGATCATCCGGGAGAAGAGGAAAAGGCGATTCAACTTTCTCTTCGCATTCTGGACGTATGCGTGGAGGCTGGAGGATCCATCACGGGCGAACATGGGGTTGGGCGAGAAAAGCAATGCAGCATGAGTTACATGTTCAGCGATCCAGATCTTGAGACGATGCAACGCGTGCGTCGTGCGTTCGACCCCCTTAATCTTGCGAATCCCGATAAGATTTTCCCGACGCCAAGGCTATGCGGCGAAAGATCGCGTGGGGCATATGCACCGCATCCTATAGAGGCCAGCGGAATCGCCGAGGTGTTTTGATGCCACTCTCTTCAATGAGCTGGAGGCAGGAGGCTCAAAACCAATTGGGTCGGATGCTTTACACCTTGACTGGCCATGAAGGCGAGAGGGTTGTGGCGACTCCACAGAGTGCCGAAGAGGTGGCGAGTGTTCTCGTTTTTGCGAAGGCACATCACCTCAACATCTGCCCGCTCGGAGGTGGCACGAAACAACAGTGGGGAAGGGGAGCCACGCCGCAGATATATCTTTCGCTGGCTCGTCTGAACCGGCTTGTCGAACATCCATGGCAGGATCTCACCTGCACGGTCCAAGCGGGGTGCACATGGTCCAGTCTTCAGCGCTCACTTGCATTGCACGGCCAGTTCATCGCAATGGATCCTCTTTTTCAGGATCGCGCCACCGTCGGGGGCATCCTTGCTACGAATGACTGTGGCTCGCTGCGGCAAAGGTATGGCAGTCTCCGGGATCTCGTGATCGGGATGACTCTGGTGCTGGCAGACGGGTCTATCGTCAGGACAGGCGGCAAAGTCGTCAAAAATGTCGCTGGGTATGACCTTCCAAAGCTGTTGACGGGAAGCTTAGGAACGTTGGCAGTTATCACGGAGGCGAGCTTCCGATTGCATTCTCTACCAAAATGTGTGCAGGCATTTACGGTAGATGCTCCTCGAGCTTCCACGCTTGCACCGCTGCTGGCGAAGATTCGTGCAAGCCACCTTCTGAGCCAGGCACTGCAGATCTCCTGTATTGAGAGACAGTTTCGACTCAGCATTGCTCTGACTGCCCACGCTGAAGCAGGTCAGGTGGCGATTCTCAGAAGTATGGTGGCGGAGGAGGGCCTTTCTGCTCAAGAGGATTCTGGTCCGGTAGGGGCAGCCCGAGAGTCATTGTTCAGGTCGAGTGCAACGGTACTGCGAGTTGCAACACTTCCGTCCCAGGTTTGTGAATTTGGAGATGGCCTTCAGGATTCGTTCTCTGGAATTGAGATCTCATCGGTCTCGGACGCGGTGGGTTCGCATTGGATTGCACTACAAGGCTCTGCGAGAGCCGTATCAGATGCGGTCAACAGGATTCGGACTCGTTCTGGCTATCCGGGACTTACGGTGTCGGCAGTTCAAATTGATGCGGAGGTTGATATCCCGGCGTTTGATATCCCCTCACGTACTTTCCAGTTGATGCGCGCCATCAAAGATCAGTTCGATCCGGATCATCTTCTTAATCCAGGCAAGTATTTAGGTATATAGCAAGATGGCTAACCTTACACAGATCGCGTCAGGCAATCAGCTTTCGAAGCGAAGCAGCTTCGATGATGACAACCCACCTTCGAAGGATCTCCTCGCGGATTGCGTGCATTGCGGATTCTGTCTGCCCGCTTGTCCTACCTATGTGCTTTGGGGCGAGGAGATGGATTCTCCACGCGGACGAATCTACATGATGGCGAAAGCGCGTGAGGGCGAAGCTCCTCTAGATAAACTATTTGGATTGCACATGGACAACTGCCTGGGATGCATGGCTTGCATGACCGCGTGCCCCTCTGGAGTTCAGTATGACAAGCTGATAGAGAATACGCGTTTTCAGGTCGAGCGGCATATCCAGCGACCGGCAGATGAACTGCTGTTCCGGAAGCTGCTTTTCGCAATCTTTCCTCATGCTGAACGCCTGCGCCTGTTGGCAATTCCTGCTCTGATCTATCAACGTTCAGGGCTCGGAAGGCTGGTTAGAGCGAGTGGAATTCTCAACCACCTTCCGAAGCGTTTCGCCGCGATGGAGGCTCTGCTTCCGACGGTTCCCGACAGCGCTTTCCATGGCCTGCTCTCGAGGACGCCTGCAATGCGAAGCGAGGCTGGCGAGACAAGGACGACGAAGCCGATCCGTGTAGGAATGCTTGCAGGATGCGTACAGCAAGTGTTCTTCCAACATGTTAATGAAGCAACTGTCAGAGTACTGGCGGCAGAAGGATATGAAGTCATCGTTCCTCCTGAACAGGAATGTTGCGGAGCACTGATGGTTCATTGTGGCGTGGAAGAAGAGGCACGCTCTCACGCTCGTCAAATGATTGCGACCTTCGAGCGCGCAGGGGTGGACTACATCGTCATCAATGCTGCCGGCTGCGGATCGACTATGAAAGAGTATGGTCATCTGCTGTGCGACGACCCTGAGTGGGCGGAACGAGCGAAAGAGTTCTCATCCCGTTGTCGCGACATCTCGGAGATTCTTCTTCTGCATCCTCCACGGCAGACAAGACATGCGCTGCCGGTTCGCGTGGCTTACCAGGATGCCTGCCACCTTCGGCACGCACAAGGAATCTATCAGGAGCCGCGATCGCTGCTCCGGCAAATTCCTCAGCTCGAGATTGCTGAGATAGCAGAGCCAAACTTGTGCTGCGGGTCAGCCGGTGTCTACAACCTGATGCATCCGGAGGCCGGTGAAGCTCTGGGAGATAGAAAAGTTGTGAACCTGCTTGCGGCTAAAGCGGAGGTTCTTGTCAGCGCAAATCCCGGCTGCCTGCTCCAGCTGCAGGCTGGTCTGCGCCGTCGGGGACTTCCAGAAGTGCCAATCTTCCATATGGTGGAGTTGTTAGATGCGAGCATACGTGGTGTGGACTTTCGTGCAATCCTCGCCCGGTGGAAGAGGAATTCGCAAAACTAGGGACCAGATGTCATCGCCTAGAGTTACCGCGAGGCCATATTGCCCTCTAGAGACAAAAGCTATTGGGACGGCTCCAGATTACGCATTTCTTATCATCTTCTGATAAACTCAAACCTATCGGCGAGTTGGTCCTGTTTTTTCAGTGTATCGACGAGCTGGGGACGTAGCTCAGTTGGTTAGAGCGCTGCCCTGTCACGGCAGAGGTCGCGGGTTCGAGCCCCGTCGTCCCCGCCACTAAACCTAAGAAATGCAAGGGTTTAGAGGCCATAACTAAGAATGACAATTCACAGCAAAGGGATGATTCCCGATAGCTGCTCCTCCAAGCAGCATTTGAGTCTGGCGTCCGCTTGCATTCCTTTTATCCGCGCTCACAGCCCTGGTGTAGATATCCATAGTGATGCGGCTGTTGGCGTGACGGAGAAGTTCTTGAGCGACCTTCACGTCTACCCCAAGTGACCGCAGGTTAGTCGCAAGAGAATGGCGAAACGAGTGAAAGCCGATGACTTTGCCCGTAATGCCAGCAGCTTTCAATGCAGGGCGGATGATCTTCTTTAACACCGTATCCGGCGAGACTGGCGCTTGGCCGTTCAATCTGACGGACGGAAAGAGGAAGTCATCATCTGCCCGGTACGCAGATTGTTTTCTCCAACGCTTTAGTTCATCTGCTACCGATGCGTGAAGAGGGACTGGCTTCCTGCTGGCCAGTGTCTTTACTTTACCGAAGCGATTACGCACGACGGCACGTTGAACCTGCACCTCCAGAGTAGTGAAGTTCACATCGCGCCACCGAAGCGCAAACATCTCAGAGCGGCGTAGTCCTGTACTACCTGCAAGGAGAACCATCGCCCGCTCTCGAACTTCGAGTTGGGGCAGAAGAGCTTGGAACTCCTCAGGGGTTAGGACATCAGGCTCACGCTGTCGAATCGCAGAACAGCGAACCTTGCTAATCGGGTTGAAGTGAATCCACTGATGGCGGATACCGTGCGAGAAGAATGCGGACATGATGTTCCGTATCTTGGTGCGCGTTCCTGGTGCCAGTGGAAGGAAATCGAGCTTGAACAGGGGTTCGACCCAATCGATAAGACGATAGCGGAAAGATACCAAATGACAAATTTCAGAGTCGTGACAAAAGTTAGAAGTGGATACGAAGGACGAATTCCATGGTGCGAGGATCGGTTGTGCTAGTTACCTGTCCAAAGGCGTTCTGGAAAGCACCGGTGGTCGGGTTGAAGTTCGCTTGATAAGAACCGTCTGCCTGCTGAGCGCCGAGCACAGCTCCGCTTGTAGCGCCGATCACGAACGGCGAAAGATGGTTCGGAGCGTTGAACATTTCAGCGCGGAACTCCAGTCCGATCTGTTCGTGGATGGCAATGTTCTTCTGCAGCGCTACATCCCAGTTGTTGAAGAGAGGGCCCTTGATGGCATCGTAGCCAAGATTGCCATAGGTTCCTGGCGCCGGAGCCTGGAAGGCGGCGGGGTTCAGATATTGCTTTCCCTTCTTGGCGTAGGGATTTCCCACCAGGTTAGGACGTTGCGCGACGTTGGCCGTCGTTACCAAGTTGCCCGCGACCGACAGACCGGAGGGTTGAATCACGTTAATCGGCAAGCCGCTTGAGATCCGGGTAATGCCGGAAAGCTGCCAACCGCCAAGGGCCTGCTTGTACCACTCGTGCTCATGCTGCCAGAACGGAATGGGATAGACATAGCTTGCGACGAAGATCTTCGGCTGGTTGTAGCTGGCGGGACCATAGTCGGCGTGGATGTTCGTGCTGTCCTGCGGCTGGTAGTCAAAGCTGGAACC
This sequence comes from Edaphobacter sp. HDX4, assembly GCF_036877565.1. Taxonomy (NCBI): domain Bacteria; kingdom Pseudomonadati; phylum Acidobacteriota; class Terriglobia; order Terriglobales; family Acidobacteriaceae; genus Edaphobacter; species Edaphobacter sp. HDX4. The sequence continues at coordinate 52,869 of NZ_JAEDXW010000007.1, read as the reverse complement.
GTTCGTCAGCGCCTGGGACCAGGTGTAAGACACGGTAGCAAGGCCGCCACTGCTGAAGCGGGTCTGCATGCGTACCTGCAACGAGTTATAGTTGGAGACCGCGCCGTTGGTGTACTGGTAAATTTCACCATAGCCCCTATAGGGACGCAGGGCATTACGCTGCTTAATCGTTGGATTGGCCTGCTCAGTACCCGCGGGTGCCTGGTTGAGGTTCTTGCGATAGGTGAGGTTAGTGGAACGCGAGCCTACATAATTGATCTCGAGCGAAGTATTGTTGAACAGCTTCTGTTGTATGCCCATGCTGTAGTTGTGAATCCGGGGCGGTGCAAGGTTGCGAGCCGCCGAATTACCGATGTTGGTCGGGGCCGACGAGGTACCGATACTTCCCAGACTATCGGCATTGCCGGCGCTGGCGAGTGAAGCGACCGCGGTGAACGGCAACTGTGAGGCCGCACCGTAGATGTAGTTGCCTTCCACACGCTCATAGGACATGCCGTAGCCGCCATGGAGAACGGTCTCCTGCTTGCCGCTCAGATCATAGGCAAATCCAAGTCGTGGAGCGAAGGTGTTGTAGACGGTGTTTACGATGCCTGGAGGAAGGTTGTGAAACAACGCCAGCACCTGGGGATTGTTGTAAACGGCCGGCGCGACGACCTGCTTCGCCTTGCTGGAGAAACCGGTGCCGGGTAGCACAAGACCATTGTAAGGTGACGGGTTGGAGGTGATGGATCCGTTTGCCAGGCTGATGGTTGCGGCTTTTGATTGGTCGAACAGGCTCGGATCGAAGAAGGCGGTGTTGTTGGGCCAACTGGAGATTGGCGGCATGTACTGCCATCGGAGACCAAGATTCAAGGTAAGTCGGCGGCTCACCGTCCAGTCATCCTGCACGTAAGTTTCGAACTGGAGAAAGCGAGCTTGAATCTGCGGAATGTTGCTGCCTTCGGTATAGCTGACGAAGTTGCCTCCTACAAGACCCGCCAGGTTGGCGAACGTAAAGGCTCCGTTTAACTGTGGCGGAGCGGTCTGATTTTTGCGAGCGCGCCAGAAGTACGCACCTGCTTTGAGAGTGTGATTGCCCAGTACGCGAGAAAAATCGTCCTTCATGGCGTAAATGCGTTGGTAGTTATCGAATTGTCTCGGTGTTACGCCGGGATTGCCATAGCCTGTAATCGTGATCTGCGGGATCACGCTCGATGCGTTGTACAGGGTCGCATAATTCATCCCATAGTCAGAACGGTTGATCGACTTGTTTCCAAACTGTGGATTTGCCCGGATGTTTCCGCCTTCATTAATGATGTTTCCAGAGTAGGAACCAGTTGCGGTGTTTACCGTTTTAGCGTTAAAGGTGTGAGTCCAGGACAGAGCGCTTGTGAGACCGGGGATGGTTCGGTCATAGATGACGAAGTTGGTTGGATTACCGATGTTCAGGACGTTGTCGTGAACGAAGTGTCCACTGATAGTGTTCTTTTCGTTCAGGTTGTAATCGATCTTGACCAGATACTCCGACTGATTATTGTTTCCCAGACTTAGATAACGGTAGTTGCCGCTAGGATCCTGCAGCACTGAGGCGGCCAGAGCGCGGCCGGTAGCGGTCGACGGGCCGGTGGCGATAGCGTTCGCGATGGCTGCTGGAGTTGGAACGGTCACATTCGTTACGGTTGAGGTACGCAGACGCTTGAATTCTTGCGCGGCGAAGAAGAAGAGCTTCTCTCGATTCTGGTTGAAGACACCGGGAATCCAAACGGGTCCACCGATGGTATAGCCGAAATCGTTATAGCGCAGAGGCGCCTTGATCGGAGCCTGGCTATAAGAGCTGATTGCACGGAAGGGATAGGCCTGAATCGCATCGTTGCGGATGTACTCGTACGCACTGCCATGAAAATCGCGTCCCCCGCTCTTGATTGCGACAGAAACGGTCGCACCGGCGGTGCCGCCATAGCTGGCGTCATAGCTGGATGCCACATTACGGAACTGCTGCAGTGAGTCTGGCGAGATGTTGACGAAGTTGTTGCCGCCGCCGCCGTTATCCTTGTTGTCGACGCCATCAATGAAATAGTTCGCCGAGTCGGTCCGGATACCGTTGACTGACTGCGAGTTGCCATTGACACCGTAGGTACCGAAGATGGCGAAGCCGCTCGCCACGGTTTGCGAGACGCCAGGCTGCAGAGTCAGGAGTTGGACATAGTTACGTCCGTTCAACTGGATCTGTGTGGCTTCCGTACTCGTGATAACGCCACCTATCTCGGCGCTTGTGGTCTGGATCGCGACCACCCCGGCTTGCACTTCAATGGACTCGGTAGCCTGACCGACGGCTAGTTGCACGGGAACATCCGGCTTGCCACCGATGTCAACATTGACTCCAGCCAAGACAGACTTTTTGAAGCCACTCACGGTTGTTGTAATGGTATAAACGCCTACCGGGATGTTAAGGACGGTGTAGTTGCCGTCCGCGTTCGATTTCACAGTTCGACTAATGCCGGTAGCTTCGTTGGTGACAACTATTTCTGCCATTGGCACCGCAGCTCCGGTGGAATCAGTGACGATACCAGTGATCTGCTGCCTATCCACTGACTGGCCCAGCGCCAGACTGGTCAGAACACAAAACAAGATCAAACAAGAATAAATGGCACGCTGCATATGGCTCTCCTGTAGTGCAATCCCCGATAATTACCGGAGCATTCGGTCCGACAATGGCAAGGCGTTCAGACACATGAGTAAATATCGTTCCCACGGATTCGGGGAATTTTTCCAGTTCGCTAAACATGAGGATTTATTATGCGGTGCAAAATATAGTTAGCTGTTTTACCGCTGTCAAGGAATCTTCCAAATTTATTTGGAACGTCTCAGTCTATCTGTGCACCTCATAATGAGGATGCCTGCGAGTGCAAAGAACCCACTTAATTCACATGGAGGGTTTGATGAGGCGGTCAGCAGAGAGGCACGCACGCCAAACTCATGACCTACGTGACGACGTGTTGACGTTGCCTCCCAGGAACGACCCGCTGTAGCCAATTCGCTCCGGTCGATAGAGGCTAAGTCTAACGAGATACGCCGGCCTTCGACTGGTCTAAATGTCGGACTTGCAGCGACCCTCGCGTTCGGATGAAATCGGGCCTAACGGCAATCGACTAATTGTGTCTTATTTCTTGTCGCGAACAAAACGGAAATCGACTAATATGCTGGCCCTTCATTCTGCCTTAACACGCGTCGCCCGGCAGCTTTACGAAGACACTAGAATTCCGTTCTATGGATTTCATTGATAGCGCTCAGGGTGCCCATCAATTGCTCGGAAAGCTTAGCATTCTCGTCTGATATGAGAGCCGCCAACGGGTTCGCCGAATGAGATCTTCCATTTTCAGCGACACTTAAGGTTAGGAGACGAAAATAGCGTTCTATGAGAGTGCTTTTGGTCGAAGATGAAATGCGGCTTGCGGCCAATATAGTCGCGGGCTTGCGCGAAGCTGGGTTCGCGGTCGATCATGCGGCTGACGGGCTCGAAGGGTCGCAGTATGCCGAACAGGACCTCTTCGATCTCATAGTTCTGGACCTCATGTTGCCGGGCCGCGACGGCAAAGGAGTTTTGCGGTCACTTCGGCAGAAAGGCATACTCACACCCGTCCTCATCCTGACGGCCCAGGAAGGCAAGACTCCAATCATTGAGCTGCTGAACTGCGGAGCCGATGACTATCTCGCCAAGCCCTTCGATCTTGGGGAACTAATAGCTCGCATCAAGGCGCTAATCCGCCGTTCCAAGGGAGCTGCCTCTCCGCAAATCCATGTTGCGGATCTGCAAATCGATACGGTTCGGCAGACCGTTACTCGGGGCGCTCAGGTGATCGATCTGTCTCCTACGGAGTACCGAATTCTCGAATACCTGGCCCATAAGCCCAGGGCGATTGTGTCCAAGAAGCAACTCCTGGAACATCTATATGACTATGACTGGGAGCATCATTCCAACGTAATTGAGGCACACATCTCTAATCTTCGACGCAAACTTACACAGCCGGGCAGCGAACCGATCATCGAGACATTGCGGTACCGCGGTTATCGTTTGCGAACAGAGGATTGGCGATGACAACAAACGCCTCTATTACTCGGCGACTCACGGTATCCATTCTCCTGTTGGAGTTGTTTGCGGCGCTTGCGCTGATAACCACCGTCACGAATCACGAACGCCATGTCAGATTTGAAACCTTCGATGCCAATCTTCGAGGCACATGCAACGCACTTCTTGGCGCCGTGCAAGAGGCGGATAGCAAAGACGGAAGCGTTCAGCTCGATCTCACAGGCATGAGCTTCCCATCGCGTGCGATTTACAGGGTAACTGTCGATAACGGTCAGATCCTTGGAGCGAGGGGCACTCTCCCATCAATCTCCGTCATCCCTGGCTCAGTCACCAGAACGAAGGTACAAGATCGTCCGTTCCGCTTCTATATGTTGAAGGGCGAGCGAGTGATCGACCCGGGGAGCCCAGGTGCGGTAAACCATCATGTTACGGTCATTTACGGAGTTCCAGAAGGTGATACCTGGCACGCTGTCTTCGAGGAGGCCCGATTTTTCAGTATCGCCACGGTCGCGCTGCTTGGCATCACAACTCTTCTGATCTCGTGGCTGATTCGACGCTTCTTGCTTCCAATTCGAGAACTAGCGCACGAAGCCGAGAAGGTTAGCGCAGAACGCTGGACGTTCCACGCACCCGATAGCAGCAAACGATTTGTTGAGCTACGTCCTTTGGCATCAGCGATCGAAAAGGCGCTCGCTCGCCTGGAAGGATCATTCCAACAGCAGCGGCGTTTTACGAGCGATGCGGCGCACGAAATAAAGACCGATTTGGCGATCATAAAGTCGTCTGTGCAGCTACTGAGCATGCGCCGCAGAACCGTCGAAGAATACGAGCAAGGCCTCATTTTGGGCTTGGAAGACATCGGCCGTTTGGAGAGCACAATCCAGAAGATGTTGGCTCTAGCGCGGCTCGAACAAGGGCCGAAAGCGGACAGGGAAACGAGCGATCTCGCCGAGATCGTTGAAGATGTTATTGTTCAAAGCCAGCCCTATGCGGACATCAAGGAAGTTGAGGTTATCACTGAAAACCTGCAAATTGGCGTAGAGGTCCTGTTGGATCGTGAAGATGCGATGATGCTATTTTCTAATGTCCTTCTGAATGCTCTCCAACACTCTTCTACCAACGGGCTTGTCAAAATCTCGATGATGACGGATAGAGAGACTGTTGTCCTGCGTATTCGCGATTATGGTGAAGGCATCTCTGAAGAGGATCGCCCTTTTCTCTTCGATGCTTTCTACCGTGGAGACGCATCACGCAGTCGTAAGAGCGGTGGTACAGGTCTGGGGCTTTCTATCTGTAAAGCCATTTGCGATCGCGCTGGAGGAAGCATCGGTATAGCGAACCATCCGGATGGTGGGGCGGAGGTGGAGATTCGGTTTCCCATTTTTTCACGGATCGCGAGGGCAACTTAAGTTCTGCTTAAGGCGCAACAACGAGACTTAGAGACTCCGGTGCATTCCGGCCGAGACTTAACCTGCGGAGTATTGTCATGCGTCCCAGCAAACTTGGATTAGGGATCTGTTTCCTCAGCATCGCGCTTGTATCGCATGCGCAAACTTACCATGTGACGGATCATTGGAAAATCGGTGGTGAAGGTGGCTGGGACTATTTGCTGAGTGATGATGCCGCCCAGCGCTTGTACGTGACACACGGCCCACGAGTGGAAGTGCTGGACACCGAGAACGGAAAGCCCGTCGGCGCTATTAGCGGCCTAAAGGGTACGCACGGCGTTGCGCTCAATCCAGACGGCAAGACAGGCTATATCAGTGACGGCGGCGGCAATGCGATTGTGGTGTTTGACCGTAGCTCGCTTGCGATTAAGGCGACCGTTCCTGCAGGCACGAATCCGGACGGCATCACCTATGAGCCATTGACCAAAACGATTTGGGTCTTCAATGGTCGCAGTAAGAACGTATCCGTGATGGACACCGCGACCAATCAGATTGTGGCGACGATTGCATTGCCGGGAAAGCCCGAGTTCCCGCAGGCGGATGGGAAAGGAAATGTCTTCGTAAACATTGAGGACAGGAACGTGGTTGTGAAGCTGGATGCGAAGGAAAAGAAGGTCATCACAAGCTGGCCCCTCACCGGGTGCGACTCGCCATCAGGAATGGCCATTGACCGAGCACAGCATCGCCTTTTTTCGGTATGCGACGGCAATAAGATGGCGATCTCCGATTTTGTCGGGGGAAGAGTGATTGGACTTGCGACGATCGGAGATTCTCCGGATGCGGCGGGCTACGATGCGAAGATGCACCTCGCGTTCTCCTCGAATAGACAGGGCACACTGTCGATCATCGACACTGCCAAGCCGGGATTCCCTACAGTGCAGACGGTGACAACTATGCCGGGGGCTCGGACGATGGCCTATGACGCGGTCACCGGCCGCATTTTTCTTTCCACTGCGAAGTTCGGAGCACCACCGGCTCCCAGAGCTTCGACGCCGCATTCCCGACCTGCCGCTCTCCCGGGTAGCTTCGAAATTCTTGTCGTCTCGCGCTGATTGGATCGGTGGGAAAAGAGGCTCCCGCTGGCGGCATCTTCTCTTTAGCTTAGGGATTCAGCAGAGCTCCTTCAGGAGCTAGCGCGGGACATTTTCCAGCAAACCTGATCTATTTATTCAATAAGGTAGCGTCGATTGAACCGATCTTGGCTCTCCGAGGCCACCGAAGAGAGGTGGCCTCGAAGAGATTCCAAGATGTTATCCGTTCTGGCTTTCGGGATGGATAGTGCGGTAGCTTGCGTTTCCCTTGGACCAGACGAGGAGAAGGATGTCTTTGCCGGCCGGGTTCTGATGCACCTCATTGACGAACTGGCTGGCAGAGGTGGTTGGATGACGATCGACTTCGAGGATGACGTCTCCAGGCTGAAGGCCGGCGTCTTCCGCGGGGCTGGCGGGGCGTACGTTTTGAACGACGACACCGCTGAGCTGGTCCGGCGCGTTGATTTGCTGCCCCACGTCGGAGGTGAGATCGCTGACGGCAAGACCCAGCTTGCCGCTCTGAGGAGAGCCATCGCCGTTGTTGTCAGCGATGTCGGTGTTCTTCTGGAATCGGCCAACCGTGACGTTGAGCGTCAGGGGTTTTCCATCCCGAAGGACGCCAAGCGAGATGTTGCTGCCGGGAGCAAGCTGGCTGACGGCGACCTGGAGGGCGCTCCCGTTGACGACCTTCTGGCCGTTGACCTGCGAGATGACGTCCCCCTGATGCAGACCGCCTTTGCTGGCCGGCGAGTTGGGGTTTACCTGAGAGACGATGGCACCGGTTGCTTCCTGCAGGTTGAAGAAGTGTGCATTGGCCGGCGTGACATCGTTGAGGCTGATGCCCAAATATCCGTGGTCAACTTTGCCGTTCTTCATCAACTGCTCCGCGGTGGAGCGGACGATCTGAGAAGGTATGGCGAAGCCGGCACCGGCGAAGGAGCCACTGTTGGAGATGATGAAGGTGTTGATTCCGACGAGCTCACCGTGAGAGTTGACGAGCGCTCCACCGGAGTTGCCGGGATTAATTGCGGCGTCAGTCTGAATAAAGCCACCGGGCTTGCGGGGATCGTCGGAGTACGGATTAGGGCGATCAACTGCGCTGACGATGCCACGGGTGACCGAGAACTGGAAGTATCCAAACGGGCTGCCGAAGGCTAGTACCGTCTGCCCGGGGTGCAGCTTGGCGGAGTCTCCCCAGGCGATGCTGGGAAGGTTGGTTGCGTTGACCTTGACGACGGCAAGGTCGGTCAGCTTGTCGACGCCGATCACCTTGCCGGAGAGGACGCGCCGGTCGTTGAGGGTGACCTTGATGTCGGTGGCGCCGTCGACGACATGGCCGTTGGTGACGATGTAGCCGTCGGGGGAGATGATGACTCCGCTACCGATGCCGTGTTCGATCTGTGGCTGCTGGGGCATGCCGCGACCACCAAAGAACTGGGCGAATCCGGGGGGAAGACCTTGCTGCTGGTCATCGGAGTCGGCGGTGTCGTTCTGGCGGCCTTTGCTGGTGACGGCGATGTTGACGACGGCAGGAGTAACGCGAGAGGCGACGGACTCCATTGCCTGGTCGAGCGAGGTCAGGGCGGAGACACTGTGGTCATCGAGCGGGGAGGCGCTGAACGCAGCCGCTGCATGCACACCACCGGTGCCAACGAAGATTGCGGCTCCCAAGGCAAAGCTGCCAGCAAGCGCCGCCGGAATGGCGAGCTTTTTGAGCTTTGCTACTAATTGATTAGTTGAAAGGGACATGGTTTGCTGCTCCTGTGTGTGGGAATGAGTGGTTAGAGTTGAAGAATCAGCCAGCCATTTCCAAAGGAAACGGCGGCATAAGAAGATTCGGGAATCTCGGAGATGGCGAGCATGGGACGCGGCTGCGCGGCGTTCGCCTTCCATCTGGTGAGTACCACCCATTGCTGAGGCCGGGGCCGCGCTGTGCGGTGAATCGCCTTGACCGGCACCGGACTGTGGTGAGCGGCTCTACGGTGGCTGACTTCCTGCTTCTGCGGTTCGGGCATAACTGCCTTAACGAAGGTAGGGGAGAAGCCGTCCCGCTGCGTTGATGCGTGAGACGCTTTCCCGTCGAGGGCTGCCGTAGTCTCGATAGGGGAGACGTCTGCAGCTGCCGGAGAGAAGCTGACCAGTCGTGGAGTGCCGGCGAGCAGAAAGCCACCACCAAGAAGAGCCGCCATCAGCGAGCCGGTGATTAGGTTGGAGGTGCGGCGCTTCATCCTTTCTTGAGGCCTGCTGAGAATGCGATGGACTCTGCGAGAGAGCTCGGACTGTTTCTCCCACGCCCCGAGGGCGAGGGAGACGCCGCGTCGAATGAGGGAGTGTTCCGCGAGACTGGTGAGGCAGGCGGCGTAGCTCTTGCGTGAGGTCGTGAAGTGCAGAACACAATCATCGCAGGCGAGTTCACGCTCCATGCAGAGACGCTGCTCGATCCAGAAGAGGACGGGATTGAGGGGAAAGAGAATAAGGGCGACCTTCTGGAGGAGATTGGTCCAGTCGTCGCGGCGGCGGAGATGCTCCATCTCGTGGAGGATGATCTGTTCCAACTCCTCGGAGGAGAGCCTGGCCAGCAGGCCGGAGGGAATGAGGACGCGCGGGTGGAAGAAGCCGACGACGCTGGGACGATCGACATCGGTGGAGCTGCATAGTTCTGCGGAACGGAGTCCGGCCTGGAGGAGATGCTGAAACTTAAGCGCCGATTTGATGGGCAGAGCGGCGGCGGCGATACGGCGCAGCTCGACGGCGCTGCCGACCAGCCGGAAGGCTCGGATGAAGGAGATGAGCAGCCACAAGGCCGCGATGGGTAGGCTCCAGCGGGGGTCGATACGGACTGAGGCTCCGTGAAACGGAAGCGAAGAGTGGTACGGCCCAAACGTGTAGCGTATTCCGGGAGCCAGATGCAGGGCAACGATGGTGAAGAGTACCGAAATCCAGATGGCGAATCGGGCAGCCGGCTTGATGCTGGGAAGAAGACGGAGACACAAAGCTACCACCGCGGCGAGGATCGTTCCCTGGGCGATGGCGTTTATGAGAGAGCCGGAAGCTGCGGCGGAGAGCGGCACGATGGTACTGATCAGATGCTCGAACATTCAGCGATCCTCCTCTTCGGGAGTGTTGGCGATGGCCTCTTTAAGTCGTCGGAGCTCTTCGGGAGTGACATCGTCGTCGCCGAGAAGCGACAAGAGCAGACGCTCACGTGAGTTTCCGAAGAATTTTTGCAGGAGCTGGCGAACTTCTGTGCGTCCAGCGTCGTTTTCGGCAACGCAGGGACTATAGAGAAAGGCGCGGCCTTCCTGACGGTGCCGCACATATCCTTTTTTTTCAAGGATTCGGACGGTGGTCAGGACGGAGGTATAGGCCAGCGGAGTAGTGTCGGCAAGGCCGGATACGAGGTCGGCGACGGCGGATTCTCCTCGTTCCCAGAGAATCTTCATGAGCCTGAGCTCCGCTTCCGTTAGCGTATTGGATCTCTTCGGTGGCATAGTCGCCTCTTGGTATGGACGGGCAACTAATGAATTAGTTAGCAAGGGAAGAAGGATCTGAGACGAACTGGATCGAGCTAGCTGGCCTCGCGGCGGTCCATCATGGCAACCTGCTGGCGCGTCGGCCGGGCGACAGAGGCAGCAAGACCGTATCTTTCAAGCGTGGAGGCAGCGCATTTGAGGACGATGTCGCGGAAGATCTTCATTGATGATGATTCATTTGCCTCCATGGCTGAGAGGCCCAGTTGAATCTCGGGAAGTGGCTCGCGGAAGGGAAGCGCGACGAGGTGAGGGAATTCGCAGGTGGCCATAGAGGCACTGACGATAGCGACGCCTTCGCCGGAGGCAGCGTATGCAAGCTGGACGGAACAGGACTGGGGAGACTCGAGGATCCTTGGGACTATGCCGAAGGGGGACAGAAGTTTATGGAGAAAAGGCTGATGGTAGCGGCAGTCGCGAAGCCTGGAGGCGATGATGCTGGTGTGGCGAAGATCTTCGACGGAGATGGATCTTCTTTGAGCGAGGGGACTCTGCCGCGAAACCATGGCGATGAGCGGCTCATGACAGATGGGGTCGAAGATGATTCCGGGTACAGGAAGAGATCCGACCATGAGGAGAGCGTCAATCTTTCCTTCGGAGAGTCGCGCCATCTGCTGCTCGGTAGTAAGTTCGCTTACTTCGAGATCGAAGTCGGGATAGGCGGAGGTGAGGGTTCGAATGACGGCGGGAAGCAGGATGAACTGACCGACTGGACCGCAGCTTACGCGGAGACGGAGACGGGTATGCAGGCTGCTCAGGCATTCCTGCGCGGCTCCAACCGTGTCCATAATGCTTTGGGCGTACTCGCGGAAGGCGCAGCCCGCCTCGGTGAGGCGCACGCGCTGGCGATCGCGTTCAAAGAGCTTTACACCAAAGGCTTCTTCGAGCGATTTGATCTGAAACGTAATCGTTGGCTGACTCATGTAGAGCGCACGAGCCGTCTTCCCGTAGTTAAGCAGGTCCGACAGAGTTAAAAAACACTGGAGTTGTCTGATTCTAAAGTCCAAAGTAGGGCCTCGGCGTGGAAACCAATTGCACTGCTGCTGGCGGTTAGAAACCCAGAAAATTGGTCAGGATCTTTAGGGGGAAAGAAGCGGCGTCTCGGCCGTAGTTCCATCTTAGGCGGAGCAACCGATTTGTCAATGCTTTGTAAACAAGCTCAAATTTATTCCCGATCTTACGAAATTTCTATCAGAGCTAAAAAAAATTCAATTAGACAGCGCCGAAAAAACGCTCTAGTCTCCGGTTATCCATTGCACGAAAAACCAGATACTGAGCTAGACCGCATACGGGACGTGTATGCGATGCCGCCTAACGCTTAGCTATCCACGTGGTGTTCGTTCCCAGAGTTCCCCTGGGATGAGGTCGCGACCTCCTTCGCAGCCCCGACGCTGTGTTGGTGACTATCTTCTCCAAGCAAATCAAGACACGGTTCCCCTGGCCAACAGCCGGGGCCTATCCGCTTTTATCCGAGATGAGGTTCCCAATAATGAAGATGGTCTTTCGGTTTTTTCTACTTGTATTCTTCTCCCTTTCTGTTGCTTCTTTCAGCCGGGCGCAACAGACCGGCATCTCCGGGCGTGTGACCGATAGCCAAGGCGCGGTGATAGCCGGCGCATCGGTCGAGATCAGGCAGGTCGGGGGGGGCATCCTCACGACGAAATCGACGGATGCGGGCACTTACCAGGTGCCTTCCCTACGCGCGGGTGACTATGTCGTAACAGTTTCGGCAGAGGGATTCAGCTCAGTCCAGACCAAAGTGACGATGCTGGTCGGCCAGACACCGGAGATCGATACAACACTTCCGCTGGCGAGCACAAATGAGTCTGTAGTGGTTCAGTCGGACGATGTGGCGGTGGATACTACCTCCTCGACGGTGGCCGGAAACATTACGCCAGATGAAGTGAAGGACATGCCGATCAATGGCCGCAATTACATGGAGCTAGCGCAGCTGGTTCCGGGCGTGCGTGTCAATGCGATCACGAATGACACTCCCCTAGGAGGAAACAACTCGGGCAAATTTCAGATCAACCTGGACGGCCTGCAGGTGACGCAAGACACGGCCGATGCGAGCTTCGGACAGCCTCGCTTTTCGCCAGATGCCATCTCGCAGTTTCAGATTATTACAAACCGGTTCGATGCGACGCTGGGTCGATCTTCGGGAGTCTATGTGAATGTCCAGTCAAAGGCGGGCGGAAATGATATCCACGGTTCGATCTTTGGATATTTCCGCAATGATGCCTTCAACGCGTCGGACCCGATCGTGCATAAGGTGACCGCACTGTCCGATCAGCAGTTTGGCGGCACGTTCGGTGGTCCGATCATGAGAGACAAGATGTGGTACTTCGGATCGTATGAAGGGGAGCATCAGTCCAGCAGCGTACCGACGACACCGATTGCGACTAATATCCCGGTGGTGGCTCCGCAGACGATTACCGTGAACGAATATCTTGGCCGCGGAGACTGGCAGCCCACTGAGAAAGACCGGTTGTTTTTGCGGGGAAATGGATTCACCTTCAAGAACGACAATGTGGTCGCTTCCGGATCAACGGATCCGTCGAGCTTCTCCTATGCGACACGAATGAATTATGGCTTCCTGGCAGACTGGGACCGACAGGTCAGTTCCAAGTTGGTGAATTCACTCCATGGAGGCCTAAGCCACTTTGAGTGGCAGAACCTGCCGGAGTACGAGACGCTTGCGATCACATTTGCCGGAGTGACGAATCGTCCCGACGGCAGCACCGGAGGAGCGCTCACGATCGGCGGACCTTACAACTATCCGCAGATCTTTCGCCAGAATGTTCAGCAGTATCGTGACGATGTTTACTATTTGACCGGTAAGCACTCGATCAAAGCCGGTGTGGAGTACATGCACACGGCGCATACTGGCTACTTTCAGCAGAATGTGCGCGGCACGGTAGGTTCTGCGAACTGTTCACCGGTCGACTATCAACTCGCATTTCCGCATGGAACGACCGACCCGGGCAGTTGGAACTACACGGAGCTGAATCGCGCGTGCGCCAGAGCAACGCTGACGCAGGGTGCCGGTAACTTCAACGTGGATATTCCGCGAAACCAGATCGGCTTCTGGGTGCAGGACGACTGGAAGGTGCTGACCAGACTGACGCTGAATCTGGGGGTGCGGTACGACAACGATATCGGCGCGTTCGCTCCTAATCTGAAGTTGAACAACGGCCTCTTGACTCCGACCAGCGGAGACAACAATAACTTCGCACCGCGTTTGGGATTTAACTACGATCTCTTCGGAACTGGCCGCACGGTGATCCGTGGAGGAGCGGGAATCTATTACTCGGATATCTCGGCCAACCAGACGATCGACATGCAGATCTTCAACGGAGTAGCGTCGCAGCAGAACTCCATTACGGGTACCGTCGCTGCACCGCTGAACCTGCAGAATCCGTTTCCCAGCTCCGTAACGAGTCCGAGACAAGCGGTTCAACCTCTCGGGCCGAAGGTGATTACACCATGGTCTTTACAGATAACGGCAGGGGTTCAGCAACAGCTTGATCGCAAGACGGTGCTTGCAGCCGACTATATTCATACACGTGTTTATCGCGACTGGGTCCGTCTGAACTCTAACCTGATTCAGAATCCGAACAACCCGCAATTCAACCTGAATCCCAGCGGGGTGTATGCGCCTGGTACAGCGCTGAATTGCCCGAGCGGGGGCGTGACACCGGATACAAATCCGATTGCAGGAAGACCAAACGTGTGCGCTGCGAATTTCACAAACATCAATCAGTTCTTTACTCCGGATTCCGTGGGATCGATCTATGACGGCCTGCAGATGGGAATTCGCCATTCGCTTGCCGGGGGATTTGTAGGGGGTATCGCTTATACCTACTCTCGTTATAAGAACAACTCGGAGTCGCCGTTCTATTATCCGAACAAACCCTTCATCAATGGTCTGCACGACGAGTGGGCGAATGCGCAGGATGACCAGAGGCATACGCTTACAGTGAACGGAAATTACGAGTGGAGATACGGGCTGTCGCTGTCGGGTCTGTTTCACTATGGATCCGGCAACGCGTTTCCGACGGCTGTAGGTACGGCCCAGCCGACAGGATATGCGCCGAGTTATAACCGTACTTTTGGTGCCGGGGTGACTCCGGTGGTGTACAAGGCGGATGGGACACCAGCCACTTCGACAACCTGCCCGACAGGATCGACGACGTGTGTGCGAGTGTATAACGATCCCTCGGATAACTTCCTGGACGCGTCAACCGGATATTGGATGACGAAGCGCAACGCATTCTATGGAAGGAATGTATATCGCATGGACAGCCGGCTCCAGGAGCGGCACAAGTTTGGAGACCGGTACTCCGCTGTGCTTGCAGTGGAGGCTTTCAATCTGTTCAACCATTCGAACTACGGCAGCTATAACGTAACAGTTACGTCGAGCGCGTACGGTACCCCGACGCAGACAACGTCGGCTGCAACCGGTGTGCCTGTGGAATGGCGTCCCCGGTCGCTGCAGTTCCTTGCACGATTGGAGTTTTGATTTGGCGCAGCTGTCGTGAAGTTATCTCCTAACAACGACGCGCAGTGGAGATCCACTGCGCGCAAACCTTGAGGACACTCCATGCTTCGTGCTTTATCCCTTCTGGTTCTTTCGGCTGCCTTTCTCGTTGCTCCTGCGACAACCACTGCCGCGACGCCGTTCAAGACGATCAAGATTAGCGAAGGCACAGACATGCAGGTGACGGTGTCGCCGGATCGCAAGACCATTCTTGCGGATATACAAGGGCTGATCTATGCGATTCCGTTCAGCGGCGGGGAGGCGAAACAGCTGACACAGCCGATCCAGGAGGCATCTCATCCCGGCTGGTCAGCAAAGGGAGATCTGGTAGTCCTGCAGAGTTATGCCGGAGGTACGTTCCATATTTGGACGATGAAGCCGGATGGGAGCGCATTGAAGCAGGTGACCACAGGCCACGGGGATGACCGCGAGCCGAGCATCTCCCGGGATGGAACGACGATCGCTTTTGCGAGTGATCGGGCATTCAAGGGGTCCTATGACATCTGGACGGTGCGTACGGATGGTAGCGGGCTGAAGCAGGTTACGAACTCGCCTGCGGATGAGTATGAGCCGAGCTGGTCTCCTGACGGCAAGCAGATCGCCTTCGTCTCGGGGACGGGGATCCAGGGTAGGGAGATTGCCTCGATCGATCTGGCATCAGGGCAGAGGCATACGATTGTTGCGATCGATCCGGGTAAGGGAAGACTGGAGGCTCCGAGCTTTTCTCCCGATGGATCGAAGATATCGTACACGCGTTTCGAGGGACAGGGCCTTTTTGTGAACGCCGGGTATCTGACGGTTAGTCCTCTCGCCAATTCAGCAACTCCGCTCTATGTAAGCAAGTCTTCCGATGCATTCCCATTTCCTGCGACGTGGCTCTCCAATTCAGAGCTGGTCTACACGGGGAACGGAAAGATCCTCCGCGCGGATATCGACGCTTCAAAGGAGACATGTATTCCTTTTACAGCGGAGATTCACAGTATCCGCCCGGTTTATATCCACAAACACTATGACTTCGACGAACAGAGCAAGCATGCGATCAAAGGGATCTATGCACCCGCTCTTTCGCCCGATGGGAAGCAGGTTGCTTTCGTCGCCCTAAACCAGCTCTATCTCATGACGATCGGCCAAAAGCCGATGGCAATCACCGACGATAGCTTTTATAAGCAGGGTCCGATCTTCTCTGCGGATGGGAAGTGGCTGGCGTATGTCTCGGATCGGGGCGGGATAGAGAATATCTATCTGCACGATATGTCCCAGAAGGATAGCTCGGTGGATCGACGTGTGGCGCCGAGCGAGAGCGCGCAGATTATGCCGGCGTGGTCGCCTGATGGAAAGATGATCGCTTTCCAAGACCAGACCGGAGGGACGTTGCTGGCGGATGTGGCAACGGGGAAGATCTCTCCACTCGCCCCCTCGACCTTCTTCCCAGGGCGTGCCTCCTTCGCTCCGAATGGAAAGACAGTTGCGATCGCCACGATTCACCCTTATACAAAGCGCTTTCGAGAGGGAACGAGCGACATTCTCACAGTGGATTTAGCGACGAAGGCGACCAAGTTCTATTCTCCTGCGCCGTATGAATCGGTCACGACGAGAACCGAAGATGGTCCTATCTATGCTCCAAATGGAAAGGAAATTGCACTCGTGTTTCGCGACCTTCTCTACACGATGCCTGTCGATGTGGACGGTCATCCGTCGGGCCCTGCGGTGCAGCTTAATGATGAGACGACGGACGCTCCTACATGGTCAGGTGACTCTGCTCATCTTCTCTACCTCTCGAATGGCAAGCTGAGGCTGATTGACCGCGCGACGAAAAAGGTAACTCCTGTTGCTGTTGACCTAAGTTACAGCCAGGCCAAGCCCAGCCAGAAGCTGCTGATTCACGCCGGACGCTTCTGGAAGGGAAAGGGCGCGGAGGAGTTGAGAGATGTGGACATCCTGATAACGGATAACCGAATTACCAGTGTCAGCCCGCATTCGGCTACGCCTCCTGCTGGTGTCACACGGACGATCGAAGCATCGAATTCTACGGTTATGCCGGGGTTATTTGAAAACCACGTCCATGCCGACTCCGACAACGGAATCTACTACGGAGACCGTATGGGACGGCTATGGCTCGCATATGGCATCACTGAGCTTCGTGGACTCGCTGACAATGCTTATCGTGCCGTCGAGCACAAGGAGGCTTATCTCTCCGGTGCTGCCACGGGGCCGCGGATCTTCAACACTGGGGAGGCGGTAGACGGTGAACGCGTCTACTATCCGATGATGATTGCGACGACTTCGGAGGCGCAGCTTCACAGAGAGTTTGATCGACTGCATGCTTTGGATTTCGACTTTGTGAAGCTTTACGTTCGGCTTCCGTATGCGTGGGCGAAGGAAGGCATCGACTATGCACACACACAGATGGGCGTAGAAACGGCTTCCCACTATCTGCTGCCGGCGGTAGCCTTGGGCGAGGATGGGATGAGCCATATCTCTGCGACCGCGCGAACGGGGTGGGCTTATTCGCGGTCGTTCACGGGGCACTCCTATGAAGACGTGACGCAACTGATGGTGGATTCTAGAATGTGGACGATTTCGACTACATTCTCGCAAGCACCCTATGCCGATGATCCAGGGATGGCCTCGGATCCGAGACAGAAGATCGCACCGCCATGGGAGAACAAACGGCTTCGAACGGCGATCGAGACGGCGACGCATGCTGATCCAGCTGCGGCACTGGCCCATCTGAAGGATGAGGAGTCAACGGTTAAGAAGGTCTTCGACAGTGGCGGCTTGATTCTTGCAGGAACTGATTCGCCATTGGATATTCCGGCTACCAGCCTGCATATCAACTTGCGCGCACAGGTGAAGTACGGAGGGTTGAAGCCGTGGCAGGCGCTGGAGACAGTGACGTACCTGCCGGCAAAGGCATTCGGATTGAGCGAAGATCTGGGAACCCTAGAACCTGGGCGGTTAGCCGACCTAATTATTGTTGCCGGGAATCCTCTTGAGAACATCGACGACGCTGCCCGGGTGGAATGCGTCGCAAAGAACGGGAAACTGCAATCCGTCTCTTCCGTTATGGCTCCGTTCGGGAAGTCGGCGATTGGAGAGGACATTTGTCCTACCCATTAATCTAGCTGTTATCCGTATCCGAATAGTGACGGTGCCCGCGGTAAGCTTCGCGTTAAAGCGGGCGCTTTTTTCCGCTTACGCTGGTCTGGTATTTTCTTACGTGACGTTGACGGATGAATGCGATAGGGTGGATAACACCTTAAGCACGATAGCTTGCGTTCTTCGCAACAGAAAAATACCTTGGTGCTGTAACCCGCAGGAGATGAATACGGACAAGATGCGAAGTACGATGCTGCTTTGGGGCGCGCTAGCAGGTGTGCTTTGGGTGGGAAGATGTTTTTCTCCTTACAGTGCCAATGCACAGGCGCCTGCACCCACCACGCCAGAGATGGCCGCCCACATCGAGGCGGGCAATAACCAGTTCCAACAGAAGTGCGCTTTCTGTCATGGCCGTGATGCGGCTGGCGGTGAGACCGGCCCTGATCTAACCAGATCCAAGCTGGTGCATGAAGATGTGAACGGAAACAAGATCTCCGACGTCGTGCGGAATGGGCGTCCGGGCAGGATGCCGCCGTTCGATCTTTCGAATCAGGATATGAGCGATGTTGTCGCCTTCATTCACGCCCAGCAGGCGAAGGCTGCGAAGGAAGGGCAGAGGAAGGGTGTCGACATCTCGGACCTCCAAACCGGTAATGCTGCTGCAGGAAAGCGGTATTTTGACGGTCCTGGAACCTGTGCGAAGTGTCATTCCGCCACCGGCGATCTTGCTCACATCGCCACAAAGTATGAGGGACTTAAGCTGGAAGAGCGCATGCTCTATCCTTCTGACGCCAAGAGTACAGCAATCGTAACGCTGCCTTCAGGCAAGGTGCTGCAGGGCAAGGTCGAATACCATGACGAGTTCACTCTTGGGATCAAGCTTGCAGACGGAACGTACCGGTCATGGCCTGTGACGCGGATCAAACTTAAGATCGACGCTCCACAGGAGGCTCACGCCGAGCTCTTCAGCAAATATAGGGATGACGACATCCATAACTTGATGGCCTATCTGCAGACTCTGCGTTGAAGTTCTTGGAAAAGGTATAGAGAGAAGCTATGAATCGAAGGAAGTATGCGGGGACATTTGCAGGTTCTATCCTGGCGCTGGTACTCGGAGCGGGGGGATTTGCTGTAGGGCAGGGACCTGATAGCGCAACGCTGCTGAAGCCTGGTCCTGACAGCTGGCCGCTCTACCATGGTGACTATACCGGGCAACGGCATAGCAAGCTGACACAGATTAATCCGCAGAATGTACACAGTCTGAGCCTCGCCTGGGCCTTCCAGACGGGCTCGCAGGCTGGACTGAAATCTTCTCCTCTGCTGATCGATGGAGTGCTTTACTTCACCGTGCCGGACAATGTGTGGGCGGTAGATGCGAGGTCCGGGCATCAGCTGTGGCGCTACACCTATCCACAGAACAAAGGCCTTCATATTGGTCAACGCGGCGTGGGCGCATACAAGGGGTGGATCTATTTCCTCTCTCCGGATGGACACTTGGTTTCGCTGGATGCGAAGACGGGGAGCGTACGCTGGAACGTTGAAGTAGCCGACGTGTCGAAAGGTTACTGGACCACGATGTCTCCGTTCGTCGTCGGTAATCATGTGATCATCGGAGTTTCGGGGGATTTCGACAATCTCCATGGATATTTGAAATCCTTCGATCCTGAGACGGGCCAGCAGCAGTGGCAATGGAACAGTACACCGAAAGAACTGACCGGGGGCATGACCTGGATGACAGGGACATACGATCCTGACCTCAACCTGATCTATTGGGGGACGGGTAATCCCACTCCTGTGCTTACGGGAGCGACGCGGCCCGGTGATAACGCGAACACGTGCAGTATTGTTGCGCTTCATCCCGAGGACGGCACGATGGCATGGGCCTTCCAGGTATCCCCGCACGATACCCATGACTGGGATGCTGCAGAGGTGCCAGTACTGGTTGACGGGACCTTCAAAGGACGACCGGAGAAGATGCTGATGCAGGCGTCTCGAAACGGATACTTCGTTGTTTTGGACCGAACGAATGGGAAGAGTTTGCTGACAACGCCGTACAGTGCTGTCAACTGGTCGCTTGGATTGGACAAACAGGGCCGGCCGATTCCGAATCCTGAGAAGGAGCCGGCTCGAGACGGCAGGCTGATCGCGCCCGACGAGGCTGGCGCCGCGAACTATCGGTCGCCGAGCTACGATCCGAAGACGGGCCTATTTATCGCAAGCGCACGTGATGCCTACAGCATCTATTTCTCAAAGCCGGCGGATGGGACGTATGGATGGTCTGGCGCTGACTATGGTGTGTGGTCCAAAGGCGCGATCAAGGCAATCGATTATCAGACGGGAAAGATTCGCTGGACTCACGAAATTGGAACGAGTGCGTCGGCCGGAGTTTTGACGACCGAGTCGGGAGTCACCTTTACGGGAGATTCCCACGGGAATGCACTGGCCCTCGAGACTGCGGATGGAAAGACGCTGTGGCACTCCAACACGGGTGCGAGCATTGCGACGTCGCCGGTCAGCTACGAACTGGATGGGAGACAGTATGTTCTGATCGGCAGCGGCGGAGTGATGTTCGCCTGGGCTCTGCCGGATCAGGTGGCGGCGAAATAGTTCCTTACGTGGGAAGCGTGAAGGAAGAGATGAGATCACGAGGGGCGGGAGAGTACTGTTCTCCAACTCCTCGCGTTTATTTGGATGGTGAAGCTGCCGGGTACACGCCGAGAACCGCGAAGGGTTCGTTTACAGCATGCACAATCTACCAGACGGCTGCCATTGTCGATATGTGTCTACAACTATCTCTTCCTCTCAATTGTCGGGAACAGGCGTGGTGACCTCACGAGAGTAGAACTCTGTGGATTAGCCGTTGATTGGAAGTATTCTTATCTGCGACGGTGCAACCACGCCTGCCGAGCTATGAAGACGTGAACGTACCGAAGAGGTGAGTCGGGGCCTTTGTTGGCGAGAGCACCTTGGCAAGAGTGATATCTTACGGCAAGTTTTCTAAAAATATGGGAAGTGATTTGCCATCCAGGGAGGGCCGGAGAGTATTCTTTTGTAGCGCGAAAAAACCTAGAATCCTGAAATTTGAGGAGAGAAGCATGAAGGTTGGAGTCTTCACACCGTTATTGTCACAGCTGTCTTTCGATGCGGTGCTGAACAAGCTGAAGTCGTATGACATCGACACTGTCGAGCTGGGAACAGGTAACTACCCCGGTGATGCACATGTGAAGTTATCCATGCTGGATCATGCAAACGAGCTTGCGGAGTTTCAGAAGAAGTTGAAGGACCATGGGGTCACAATCAGCGCGCTCAGCTGCCACGGTAATCCGCTACACCCGGATAAAGCGCAGCGTGAGGCGATGGTAAAGGTCAGCCGCGACACTATTCTGCTGGCTGAGAAGCTGGGTATAAAGACCATGGTGGATTTTTCTGGATGCCCAGGCGACTCACATGCCGCGACGTCGCCCAACTGGATCACCTGCCCGTGGCCGCCTGAGTTTCTGAAGGTTCTGGACTGGCAATGGAACGAGGTTGTGGCACCCTTCTGGGTAGAACACGCAAAGTTCGCGGCGGACCACGGCGTACGGATTGCAGTGGAGATGCACCCTGGATTTGTCGTCTACAATCCGGAGACGCTACTCAAGCTCCGTTCGATTGCAGGACCGAACGTGGGATGTAACTACGATCCCAGTCATATGTTCTGGCAAAATATAGATCCGATCGGGGCTGTCCGAGTACTGGAAGATGCAATCTTCCACGTGCATGCGAAAGACACGCAGATCTATACCGCAAATCTGGTGAAGACAGGCGTTCTAGATACCAAGCCATACACAGATGAGCGAAATCGAAGCTGGATCTTCCGGACGTGCGGATATGGGCATGGTGCGGAGTGGTGGAAAGAGTTCGTCTCGACTCTACGAATGTTTGGCTACGACGATGTGCTCTCAATCGAGCATGAAGACAGCTTGCTTTCGCCCGAAGAGGGACTGACCAAGGCAGCCCGTTTTCTGCAGGATATCGTGATCCAGGAAAAACCCGCCGCGGCATGGTGGGTATAGATACAAAGACAATCGGGGAGAGTGGTGAGCGTGAAGCGTTTGAAGACTGCAGTGATTGGAACTGGATTTATGGGACGGGTTCATCTGGAGGCTCTGCGCCGCGTAGAACATGTGGATGTTATCGCGGTTGCAGGCAGACAGATGGAATCTGCAAAAAAGCTCGTGGAGGCCTATGAAGTGCCCTCTGCGTTCACAGATTACAACGAGCTCCTTAAGATTGCGGACCTTGACGCAGTTCATGTGTGCACACCGAATGTGCTGCACTATCCCATTGCAAAGGCGGCTCTGCAGGCGGGAAAGCATGTCTTGTGTGAGAAGCCTGTTGCCGTATCTACACGGGAGGCTGAGGAGCTTACGGCGCTGGCTGCGGAGACGGGCCTTCGCAATTGTGTATGCCACAATCTCCGCTTTTACCCTATGGTGCAGCAGATGCGAAGGATGTGCGAAGCCGGTCAGCTAGGGGAGATTCTCGTCGCACAAGGGACGTACTCGCAGGACTGGATGCTGTACGAGACCGACTGGAACTGGCGTGTGGATGAGAAGGCCTCAGGTCCCTCTCGAGTGATGGCGGATGTCGGATCGCACTGGTTCGATATGGTGGAGCACATCACGGGATTGCGGGTAGAGTCACTTTGTGCCGACCTGCAGATTTTTTATCCAACACGGAAACAGCCGAAGCGGAGCGTGGAGAGCTTTACGGGGAAACTGCCTAGCGCAGAAGATGTGGATGACACACCGGTGACGACTGAGGACTTCGGCGCTGTAATCTTCCGCCTTGGAGATTCGGCTCGTGGAGCGATGACGGCGAGCCAAGTGTCAGCGGGTCGCAAGAACGGCTTGAGCATCGAGATCTTCGGGACGAAGTCATCGGTCGCCTGGAACCAGGAGCGGCCGGACGAGCTCTGGATAGGAAATCGCAACACGCCGAACCAGATCATCATCAAGGATCCGGCGCTGCTACTTCCGGCTGCCGGTAAGTATGCGGATCTACCCGGAGGGCATAGTGAAGGCTATGATGACACCTTCAAGCAGGTATTCCGGCGATTCTATGCGTCGATTGCAGATCCGTCCCTCTCCCCGGAGTATCCGCAGATGGCGGATGGACTTCGCCAGATGAGGATACTCGACGCAGAGCTCGCTAGCTCGAAGAGCCGCTCATGGGTGAGTCCGAAATGAATCTCTTCGATTGATTTTCGAGCTATCGACTTAGCAAACGACCCACCTTCGTGTGGGTCGTTCGCGTTTATGGCGTTTGTATGGTGCCAGGCTTATCAGACATGGAGGGAGGCGGTGCACCGGTCTCCCAATGAACGGGGTGATCGGTCATGGTGAGATGAAGTTCTCCGCCGTTCATCAGTTGCTCGTGTGTGAACCAGGAACGGTCGTAAGGTTTGCCGTTCCATGTGACCTTTTCCACATAGATGTTTGCTGTCGAGGTGTTCTCCGCAAGGATTGAAAACGTCTTGCCGTTGGCAAGATGCAGGGTAGATTGAGGAAATGTCGGGGAACCGATGAGATATACATCCTGGGCTGCGACAGGAAAGAATCCCAACTGATTGAAGACAAGAAACGATCCCATCGCGCCGGAGTCATCGTTTCCTGGCAGGCCACCTGTGCCCGTGTGATAACTCGCCGGAAGGATGGACCTGATCCGCTTTGCGGTGCTGCTTTGCTGGCCAATCCAGTTATATAGATAGGGCGACAGAAAGCCCGGTTCGTTGCCAACGTCGTAGCGGTACCGTCCTGCGATATCTGGTGCAAAGAACAGATCCAGACGATGCTTGAATGCGGAGGCGCCTCCGGTTGTCTTGATAAGCTCGCGAACGTCCTGTGGGACATAGAGAGAGTAGGTCCAGGTTGTGGCTTCGTAGAAATTATCCTGATACCACGTACCCACCAGGTGCGGATCGAAATTTTCCTTCCATTTGCCATCCGCATGACGAATCCAGATGAATCCTCTTACGTCTCCACCTTCTGTATGATCAACGGCATCCGGATCCCAGAGCTTCTTCCAGTTCTGAGCCCGAGTGAGAAACTTCTGGGCATCGGCGTCGTGGTGCAGTCCGTGTGCCATGAGCGCGACCGCATAGTCGTTGGCTGCATATTCCATGGAGCGGGAGCCGGGTCGGTCTGGACCTCCGGCGGGGTCTGAGTGTTCTATCGATAGATAACCAAGCTGCTTCCAATCGGCCATGTCACCACGGCCAAAACGAACTGGTTCCGGAGAGTTAACGTCGGCATCATGGACCATAGCCCCGTAGACGCGTTCCCAGTCGAGGCCGGGAAGATGCTTGAGGAAGGCGTCGGTGAACATCATCTCGGCGTCCGAGCCGCCCTGGGTTCTTCCTGAGAAGTTGCCTGACCTGCCGTCAAGGAAGAAATGATCGTGATCCTGAATATCGAGAAGAGATTGGAGGATGGAGACCACTCTCTTCTGATCGAGAAGGGTCAGCAGCGGGGTCGAGGAGCGAAACGTATCCCAAATGCAGTAGAAATCGTCGTAGTAAGGAGCGGAGCTACTCCATAAAGGATTTTCCCCTGTGCGATCCACTGGCATAAGCATGGAGTGGTAAAGGCCTGTGGCGAACTGTTGCCGTTCGCTTTTTGTCCCTCCCTTAATGTTTACAGGGGAGAGTGCTTTATTCCAGGCGCCGACGGCAGCATAGCGTGTGTCATCGAAGTCGAAGCCTGATATCTCATCGAGAGCATTTTTTTTGGCCTGTTCGATGGACACGAACGATATGCCCACCTTCGCCATGACGGGTTTCTGGCCAGGTGCGAACGTCAGGTAAGCTCCGGTGCTGACGATGGGGGCAGGCGGGTTGGGCAAGGTGGCCATTGTGAATGGCATCTTGTAAGCTGCAGTCCGGGAGCCAGCACGGACGGTCTTGCCATCTTCCCAGGTACCACTGCTCGTTGCAGGAGTGTCGGTCAAGAGATAGAAGTACACCCTCATCGGTGTGGTCTGGATATTCCAGCCCATGACGGAGGCCTGCATTCCTGCGATCTCAGTAGGTGAGATGACATGGACTTCCGTGGAATAGACGACCTGGCTTTCATGGTAACGATGTGGAGAGTCATGCCGACGCATGAGGAGATGGCCCACATCTACCAGCAACGTGCGTTCCCCTGATTGGGGATAGGTGAATCGATAGATCGGTGTGCGACGGGCGGTGGTTACTTCAGCATGGATCCCTGAATCTGCCAGTGTCACCGCATAGTAGCCTACCTCGACGTGCTCTCCCTTGCGTGGGGATGCGCTGTGCGCGGGATCGGCTTTCCCCACCTGCGGCTGGATGAGAATGTTCCCGTACTTGGGCCCTCCACCGGTACCCGAAACATGCAACTGGGAGAAGCCATTGAGATCTCCGGTAGCCTTCCATCCTGCATTGCCTTCATTGTCGCCGTAGTCGGGACCGGGTTTAGCCATCCCAAAGGGAAGGGTGGGGCCGACGAAGACATTGCCGCCCTTATCGGCGCCGAGCATCGGATCGACGTCCAATGCGGTCTGAGCAAACAGCAGAGAGGATGTCAGAAGAAGGAACGCCGCGAAGCACGTGAAAGAAATTTGCATATAGAGGTGAGCCTTCTTGGAAGATACAGTGGGCTGGGGAGTTGACGTGATCACAGGCGGTCCAGTTTAGTTCGCGCTGCCCCGTTGAGCCTGGAGGTTTCCCTCCTAATAACAGGAACTGACGTGAACAGATCCCGCAACATTGTTGCGGGATCTGCGGGGTGTTCGGCTACGAGTTGTTATTAGAATGCGTAACGCAGGCTGAACTGGAACTGCCGCTCCGAAGAGTAGGTGCCCCCCTTAGTCGTAACCTGACCGAAGGTGCTACTGGTTGGGCTCATATCGGGATCGTCATAGTTCGGGTGATTGAGATAATTGAATGCCTCAGCTTTGAAGACCACAGCATGGTTCTCGTGGCTGGGGATGATGTGGAACTCCTTCTGCAGTGCTGCAGAGAAGCTATTGAACCCCGGGCCACGGATGTAGCCGCGAGTACCGCGCGGAGCAAAGGTGCCGGGAGCTGCAGGTTTGAAAACACTCGGGTCAAACCAGGTACCTGTCTTGCCGAACTGGTGTGGCAGTTTCGGATCGGCTGTTATGACGTAGAACTGATTGCCTGAACCGGGCCCAACTCCGGCCTGATCGAGGTTACGCGACACGCTCTGGGGATGCCCCGATTGCGCCTGGATCGTTCCGGAGAACTGCCAGTTGCCCAGCAGGGTGCGACCAAAGATATTGCTCATCCCGTTCGCGAAGCCGATGTCATACACATAGTTGAACACGAACACGTGACGATAATCGAAATCGCTGGGACCGTACATGAGACTGTTGTCAAAAGCATTGACGATGTTCGTGCCGTTCGACGAACCGTAGTCAAGGCTCTTGGACCAGGTATACGCCGCACCGAAGAGCAGTCCCTTGGTGACGCGGCGCTTCAGGTTGACCTGCATGGAGTGATAGAAGGAGCCGCCAGTGTTCTCAGCTTCAATGATGGTCGAGAAGCCCTTGTAAGGGCGCAACGAGTCAGGGTTGATATGGTTGATGAGGTTTGGTGTACCAGGAGCGACAGTACCTGTCGGCAATTGGTTGATGTTGGCCAGCTGTTCCAGATGGTAGCCGCGACGACCGACATAGCTCAATGTGAAGACCGCGATCTTGTTGAACTCATGCTCCGCGGTCAGATTCCAACCCCATGCTTCGGGGCTGGGGTACTTATATGCGTGCGAGGTAAAGGCCAGCGGAAGCTGATTGACGCCGTTGCCACCGGGTGTATCCACGGCACCGTTAGTCACCGAAGAAGCAGGCTGGAACGGAGCGTTGCCGCCAACGTGAACGGTATCGCTGATGCCGAGACGTTGAACGTATCGTCCCCCACCCGCGCGAAGCACTGTTCCGGGTGAGATCTGATAAGCGAATCCAAAACGAGGCTCGATGTTCGTGTACACAGTCGGAGAATAGTTGGAGTCGTATCCGCGGAAGAGCCGCTGATAGTTGCCGTTCAGAATCGAGTCCGGCACATGACCTTTGGCCGAACTTGGGAAGCCACTGCCGGGGATGACAACGCCGTTATAAGGATCGCCGCCGGTGAGGAACCCCGTCTGGGAATTAACCGTAGGAGCCAACGTTGGATTGTAGTTGGCGGGGTTGAAGAATGCCTGATTACCCCACAACGCATGATAGGACTGCATGATGTCGTAGCGAATACCATACTCAAGCACCAGCTTCGGATTCACACGCCACTGGTCCTGCCCATACATGGTGTACATATTGCCGCGGAACAGCGTGTAAGAACGGGTGCCGATCTCACCATAGGTATTGAAGTCACCGAGAGCAGCATTCGCAGCTGCGATCTTCGACGTAACGGCCTGTCCGTCACCGAAGTTGAAGAGGCCGTTCTGATTGTTCGTTGTTCCGGGACGCGTGTTGTCGACACTGATCTGGTCGTAGTTGTTCTCGCCAGCGTACTCCCACTGGAAGCCGAATTTGATCGTGTGATTACCCCAGACTTTAGTGACGTTATCGCCAAAGTCATAGACGATACCGCCGGAGCGCGATGGATAGGGTCCGCCGTCCAACGTAGTGAAGCCAGCGATCTGAATAGTCGGGATCTTGTTCGGCACAACCTTGTCGGCAGCACCGAAGAGATACGGGTAATTGATGCCGTACTTGGTACGGTCGAACAGTCCTGACGTGGTATCGATGCCAATCGTGACGTGGTCGGCTGCACCTGAGGCATAAGCGTCATTAACCCACGTAGGGCTGATCGTCCAGGTCCAGTGAAGGACGCCGATCTGATTCGGACGGTTGAAGATACGAGGGTTGGTATTGAAGTTACCGAAGTGCGGCTCGTAGTCGTTGTAGTTGTAGTTCAACATGCTGAAGCGGAAGTGATGCTTATCGGTCGGAACCAGGTCGACCACAACAGAGTCTTTGCGCTGACTCTCGGTATAGAGCCCGGCATCGACCCAGTTGTAGCTTGGTGCGCTGACATTGGGCAAAGGATAGGCGCGCAGGAGACCGGTACCGTTCTGACTGAGTTGCCCCTGAGGGATGATATTGCCGGCGTACGGCGTTCCCGTCGTCGGATTCACAATCTGATTATTGACGCAAGGGCCTGTTGACGATGGATTCCCATTAGAATCCTTGCAAGAATAAAAGATATTGGGTGAAAGCAGTTCGCTAAAGTTGCCTTGACGCATCAACGCCGTAGGCGTTTTATTGAACACCACGTCGTTGTGGTTGTACTTCACCCATTCCTGACCGACGAGAAAGAAGAGCTTGTCGTGGTTCTTGTTAAAGCCGCCAAAGAAGACAGGGCCATTAAGATTCCAGCCGAACTGGTTATAGCGGAAGGCGCCACGGGCCGTGCCAGCCTGGTTGTTCTTCCAGGTATTGGCATTCAGCGCGTTGTTGCGGAAGTACTCGAAGGCGCTTCCGTGAAACTCCGAGGTGCCGCTCTTGGGGACCATGCGGATCTGGCCGCCGGAGGTGCGGCCGTACTCCGCTGCATAGCTCGTCGTCAGCACCTGAATCTGCGAGGTCGAGTCCACATCGGCGACACCGACGCTAGTACCATTGGATCGCGTACGCACCATCGGTGCACCATCAAAGGTGATCACGCTCTCCTGACTGCGTGCACCGCTAACATTGATACCGTTGTCCAGACCAAAGCTGAATGCTGCCATCGAGTTACCGCGGACCACGCCCGGTTCCATCTGGGCTAAATAGATTGGGTTGCGTCCGTTCAGCTGAATGTTCTTAACCTGCTCCTGCGTAATGAGCTGGCCAACGGCTCCGCTCTCGGTCTGCACGACGTTCGCGTTGGCTTCGACGGTGATGGAGGTATTTGTGTCACCGACTCTCATGCTGAGATCGATACGCCGGCCGATGTTGGGGTCGACGCTGATATCGCTTAGCGCCGTAGTCTGAAATCCCGGTGCTTCCACCTTCATGCTGTACCGGCCCGTAGGCAGGTTTGTCAGATTGTAGTTGCCACTATCATTGGTGGTAGCGTGGATATCCGCCCGGGTGCCTTCGTTGTGCAGGGTTATGTTTGCATTCGGGACGATTGCTCCCGAGGAATCAGTTATGGTCCCCGTGAGTGAGGATGTATCAGATTGAGCGTGTAATGGAATCCCGGTTAAAAACAGACAACTAAAGACGACCAGTAGTGCTTGCGCACACCGCCTATATATTTTCACTTCTGCCTCCTCGAAAACTACAGCAAAGGTTGTTTATGATTGCGCTATCACAGCCGCACATCTGTTTACGCGCTCCAATAGAGGGTTGTCAATATGTCGGCACTGAATTTATGGTGAATCGAAACTGTGGCGGCTCTGCTGTGGCATGATAGCCCTCTCATAAAGGAAGAACGGTGAGCCACTCGTCCCCGAACAAACGCGCGACGCTCCAGGATGTAGCCCGCGCTGCAGGTGTTGGACCGATGACGGTCTCGCGCACCATCAACGGACACCCCTACGTGGCAGAGGAGACAGCAAGGAAGGTCCAGGAAGCGATCAGGCTCCTGGATTACCGCCCCAACCATGCTGCTCGAATGCTGACGGGCAAGCTTTCCCGCTCAATCGGTCTCATCGTTCCAGATATCTCCGACACTTTTTTTTCCGTGGTCAGTCATGCGGTCCAGGAAGCGGCGCGGGAGAATGGGTATTTGGTATGGCTGGCGGCGTCCGATGAAGATTCCTCCATTGAGGCTGCCCAGGTCGAGATGATGATGCATCATCCTGTCGATGGAATTCTGCTTGTACCTTCCGACAGTCGGGCGAAGTATCTGAAGGCAATCGCCACGGCACCTACTCCAATCGTTACTATCGACCGGCCTATGGAGATTGCTACATCGGATTCTGTAGGAGTTGAGAACCGATCGGGTGCTCGATTGGCCATCGATCATCTGATTGGACACGGTCACAGAAAGATTGCATGCGTGGCTGCCAACTCGCACCTGTTGACGATCAAAGAGCGGATTAGCGGATACAGGGAGGCGATGCAGCGAGCTGGGATGGAAGGAACACAGGAGTTTATTCTTCCCGGTCGTAGTGCTGCTCGAAGGATCTTGACAGAGATGTTTGCTTCTCCCAATCGGCCAGAGGCGCTCTTTACCGCAAACAATGCGTCGACCATCTGGGTGATTGAAGCACTCAGGGAGATGAACATTCGGATGGGGAAGGACATCGCCCTCGTTGGATTCGATGATGTGGACTTTTTCACGTTGATCACGCCGTCTGTCACCGCTGTCAGGCAGCCCGCGTCAGAATTGGGCAGTGTCTCGACCCGTCTATTACTGCAGCGAATCAAAGGAGAATTCAAGACTTCCAGCGTCAGGACAGTTCTCCCGGTCACGCTGACGGTCCGCGAGTCATGCGGATGCAATCTAAAACGAGGAAATACAGGAGAGTGAAGGTGCGACTCGGCCGGATTTCGCTTTGCTTCCATCCCTCGTACTTGTCTGTGCCCCGTTTAGACCTCTGAGATACGAAGCGCGGCAGAGTAGAACCTGGCAGACTGCTCTTCAATCTCCTGCATGATACGCCTGCTCCGCCTCAGCTCCTGTTTGCGATGTCTGCCTCCCTCAAAATGGGCCGCGCTATCAAGCTGCTGCATATTGGACAGTTCCTCGGAGACGATGGATCGCAGCCTTGCGAAAGTACGTTGTCTTTCTCCGGAAGCAGGCTGCAGCAGAAGCTCTTCGATCTGAGACGCCGCTTGATGAATTCGGCCATAAATTGCAATAAGTGCGTCGCTGGTGCGAGTGGGCCATAGCTGGTCAAAGATGAACCACATCACCAGAATTCCTAAACCGATGCCAATGACACGGTCTCGTGCAGGTGCAATCTGCGTTGCAGCACTGAATCCAGGCAACGCAGTTAAGAAGAAAGCGAAGCCGATCTGAACGCCTACATAACCTATCTGGCGACTTCGCAGTACCCAGCCTGAGATGAAAGCTACAGGCGCCACAATCAGGATGAGGGCAGTGATGGAATCCGTGTTAGGGAAGAGCAAGGATACCGTGGCGATCGCAAGTGATCCCCCGATAGCAGCTCCGACGAATCGATAGAACTGCTTCTGTCTCATGGCACCGGTAGAACTAAGTCCGGTGAATAGAACCGTAACAACGCATGTCAGAATGCCGGGCCACGCGATTGCGTTATAGAGGATGTAGCAAAGGGTCGCAGCAAGTGTCAGCTTCAGCGCGTAGAACGCTGCTGCCGGAGATGTGAATGCGTCCGGTAGTAGGTGAGTGAACGGCTTGGGCGGATTTTTCGTAGCTCTCGCATACTCAAATTGCGGTGTCACACTGTCGGGATGGAGAGACTGGGCGTACCTGATCATTTCCAGCTGGATCTCTCCGAGTAGGACAGAGCTTCTGGCAGGCTGCGCGCGGGGTGTTGCGTGCGCCCTTTGTTCATGTAGGTTCCTGCAAATTTCAGCTATATAGCGGCAGCTGTCGCGATCGTCCTCCGTAGGAGGACTGACCCGGCGGAAACCCAGGGGTACGCTTCTCTGCAGAACATGCGTGAGGAGGGCGATACGATAACGAATTCCTAATGAGATTTGAGTGGGTTCGCCGCTATCTTTGACACGGTCGTAGAGCTGATTCAGGTAAGAGTCGCCTGCGTGAGCGAACTGAATCAAAAGCTGGCGAGCCGAACGAAGCTCATCTCTCTGCGAGACCGACTCGGAACGAGACAGGGCAGCAAAAAAAAGTTCAAGTGCCTTGAGCCGCTTCTTTAGTTCCCGATCCAGATCCTCCACCGGGTGGCGAGTGCCAAAAGCGTATTCAACAGCAACGGCACACAGAACTACAAGGCCGAGAGATGCCACATTCGATAGCGAGGCCGACACAATCGCATTTGCGGTTCGGTGTGCATCCCAGCCGGCCAGATCCACGAAGCCATAGAAGCCGAAGATGGTCCAAAATAGTGGATTCGTGCTGGCCGCCATCAGGAATGCCGCCACGAAGACTCCGCAAACCACCCCAACAAACCGCATGATCTCTGTACCATCGGTGATCTGGACCCAGAATAAACTCGCGATACATGCTAGAAGAGCTCCCAGAAAAATCTGCACGGCTACTCGAAGAGTTAGGCCCGGCCGTTCGCGCTGCATCAGGAAGAGCAGTGCCAGTGCCAGCGATATTCCTGGAACACGCCACGTCATTGCGAGCGTGAGAGCCATGACGATCCCCAATGTGTCCCGCAGGCTTCCCGTTAAGCGCCCGGGATAGGGGGCGAGTTCTCGTCTTATAGTCGCAGCGAAACGATTTCTCGATGTCCGCGATCTCATGTGGGTATCCTTCATCGGATGACCGTGATCGCAGTGGCGCCTACGCGGAAGAGATCAGGGTTGGGATCGGTCACGCGAATCCGTACAGGAAAGCGGGCAGACAAGTGTACCCAGTTGAGCGTTCTATCGACAGCAGGGAACCCATTCGTCACGCCACCGTCTTCAGGGAAGATGCCACGTCCGACGCTGTCGACAACGCCATTGAATCGCTGGCTGGGATGCTCCATAAGATAGACCTCTACATGCATTCCCGGGCGAATGTGCTTTAGTTTCGACTCCCGATAGTTGGCCAGAACCCACCATGCGGTCGTGTCGATCAATGTGAAAATGGAGGTGCCGGGATGCGCGTAAGCTCCCTGAGAGATATTCATGTTAGTGACGTATCCGTCGAACGGAGCGCGTACCTGGCACCACTCCAGATTCAACTCGGCCTGATGAACCTTGGCAGCCTTGTTGGGCCGCTGCGCCATCAGGGTTTCAAGCGTGTCGACCGTGTGCTGAGCCTCTCCGAGCTTCGATTGCGAAGCTTCGAATCCTGCCGCTGCCTCTTGCTTCGCCGCTAACGCCATCGACTCTTGTGCTTGGGCCTGCAGGAGTTGTGATGACGCCTGATGTGCCGTCTCTTGTGCAACGCGAAGAGCCGTTTGTGCCTGATCGACCTGTTGTGTCGTCACGTAATGTTTTGCCAGCAGCGGCTCGATTCGGTTGTAATCATTCTGCGCAAATTTCAGCTGGGCTTCCGCGGACATCTGTGCAGCCTGAGCGCGCTCGACCGCAGCTTTAGCCGACTGCAGGCCTGCCACGGCTGCAGTAATGGCACCTTGCGAGCCCATTATCCCTGCGCGTGCGGTGCCCACTGCACTTTGTTCCGTTGCAATGTGGCGTCGTTCGTCGTTAATCTGACCTTCGAGGGTAGCCTGTTCCGCTCTGGCTTGTTCCAGGGCGTATTGATACGGCCGTGGGTCAATCTCAAAGAGTAGGTCCCCTTTGTGAATCGCCTGGTTATCTTGCACTAACAACCGGACCACACGGCCTTCAACCTCAGGAGCGAAAGCGATGGCATTCGCGCGCACTGTCGCATCATCCGTTCGTGGGTGACGATCAATCATGATCACGGCAATGCTGAGCAGCACGATCGCGAGGACGACGATTGTGATTCCCAGAATCCGACCGAATGTTTTCTTATCGTGCATCAACATAGGGATTCCTTATCAAGCGAAGAAGCAGAGCCAGAGAAGGCAGGTAAACAGCACAACCATGCCTGGATAGATGATGGCGGGGTGTCCGACTGTATGCACCAGCCCATATCGCCGGAATCCAGCATGTGCCAGACCAGTCAGAGCTATGCCAGCAACCAGCGAGATCATCCAGCCGGGGAAGTAGGAGCCGACAATCTCTACGTTCGGGTTTCGGCCGCAACCAGCTAAAGGCAGTGCGAACGTCGTAGAGACAAGGAAACATGCTTTCTTATTCATGTTGAACTCCTGCAGATGCGGGGGATTGCTCCAGCAGGTCGCCGGTCGCGTAGCTCAGGCCGACCGCGCTTTCCAGGCGGCGTGCTCTCGCAGATACAGTCTCCTGGCGAGCCTGAGCAAGCTGCCGTTCTGCCTGTACTACGTCCACTAATGAGCGAACGCCATACTTGAATGCATCGAGCGACGAATCATACGAGGTTTGTGCCGAAGCGAGGAAGCTTTCGGACGCACGCTCCTGCGCAAGCGCCGTCTTATAGTCGACAAATGCTTGCCATACTTCCCGGGTCACCGCATCCCGCGCTGCACGCTGATGCTCGGCTGCAGACTGTTCTCTCGCAAGCGAAGCGTTGATCTGGTGTTTGCGTGCGCCATTGAACACATCCCACCGCAGCTGGCCGGAAACTGACCACGTGGATACGCTCGCAGGGCCCAGTTGGCCGTAATCAGCGGTAGGCCATGTGGACGTCTGACCTCCCGAAGCGTCCAATTTCACAGTCGGCAGATAAGTTGTCCGGGCGCTGTGATACTCCTCGCGTGCGCTCTTTAGATTCTGAGCCCAGGCTAGAAGGTCGGGCCTGGATTTCGCGGCTTGCTCGATCAACGATTGGACGGAAACATCGAATGCCTCTGTCGCCTTGGGTCCATCGACTGATATCTCGATCTCCGCAGAGGGTTCCACACCGATGGTTTCCGTTAGGGCTAATTTTTGTTTCTGAACCGCACCCTCCGCGGCTGCGAGGTTGAACCCAGCCTCCGCAGCTCCGGCCTGAGCGTTCTGAAGATCAGGTAAGGTTGCTCTGCCGTTGTCGAACTGAGACTGTGCATTCTGTTCGAGAGTATTCGCTGTCTCAAGAATGGTGCGCGCCGCGTCCAGCTGTCCAACCGTCTCTTGCGTCCGATAGAACTGCTGCGCGGTCTTGAACGCGATCGTCTGATGAATCCGACCAAGTTGCAGGGTCGAGGCGATCTCCAGAGCCTTCGTGCTTTCGAGACGAGCGTGCCGTCCGAAATCCAGCAGAGAGTACTCCAGCTCAAGCTGCGCAAGGGCAATTGGCTGTTCCACAGTCACGTAGCCTCGCGGAGCAAGCGGCTTGGGGAAGGGAACGATATTGCGTTGATCGCTGCCTTGGGCTGCAAAGCTGAGCAACGGCAGATATTCCGCACGTTGCACGCCCACACGTTCAAAAGCCAGTTTCGATTCTGCCCAGCCAATCCTGGTCTCAGGGCTGGCGCTTTCAGCGATATCGATCAGTTCCGACAGGGTGTAGGCGTGACCCTTGTCAATTGTCGGAATCGGTCCCGTCCTGTGCGCGGCGGTAATGCAGCGCACGGCATCCCGCGTCGAGACAATCACGGTGCAATCCGATGCGGCACCCAAGGATGGAGACGGAACGCCGGATGAAGCGGCAGCCTGAACCGAAGCGTGTGTTGGAGGAGAATCCGCTACCTGCTGCGCGAAAGCTGTTCCAAGGGAAACGGCCACGCACAAAACAGAACATTCAATGAGGTAACTGGTCAAACTTTTAGGGAGTATCATTTATTTGCCTGTTTACGCCGTAAACAATATTAGTGTACACCGTAAACAGTGGCGAGTACAATAGACATTATGAAAGAGATAGTACAGCCAGCCAATCAGATTGGTCTTAGGGAGCGGCTCATCGAAGCTGCAGGCCGGCTCTTTGTTGAACACGGATACGAACACCTCTCGATGAGGCGAGTCGCGCAGGAAGTAGGCTGCTCCCAAATGGCGATGTATCGTCACTTCGCCAACAAGGAGGCGTTGACGCAACACCTCTGTGCTCAGCTCTATAGCCAGTTCACACAGAAGATGCATCGGCAGATGGACGCCGCCGATCATCCTTGGGAGCGAATCAGGATCTTCACCTCCGCCTTGATTGAGTTCGCCTCTGACTATCCCGGACACTATTCTCTTATCTTTCTTCAGCGTTATTCGGATCCGGGCGTGATGGCAGAGCGGGAGCGTCTAGGGCAGGAGTTTCTTCGAAGCATCCGAAAGATCATTCGCGAGGCCCTTCCTCCGAAGACGGCAGCTCAGGAAGTGGATATACGACTGCGGCAGATTGTCAGTTGTCTGCATGGAACGGCTGCCTTACTTATTGCTCATCCAGAGGCCTACGGCCTGACCAGGCGCCGGGCCGTTCGGGATGTAGAGGACACCATAGCTCGTTTACTTCAACTCGACTGAATTCACCTGGATCAGGTCCGAATGGCTGACGAAACGACCTGGTCCGAAGCGAAGGTGCAGCGGAGACTGCTGTCTCTCATAATTTGATAACGACAAAAAAGAACCCCGCAGGTTATGCGGGGGCTTAGAACCGTTTGTATCTGCAATCAACATATCGTTCCGGGGCAGACTCGCATATCACCCAAAAGGGTCATGTCGACCGGAGTGGCACAACCCAATCGGCCCGTGCGAACCGAGACACCTTGTAGATCGGCAGGATCTCCACAATAGGAGAGGATGAGACCAAATGGCGATCAACAAATTCAGAATTCACGCTCTTCGTGCGTCGGCCGATCTATTGAGTAGTTAATAGAAAAATAGGTGATTTTCTTCTCCACCGAGGTGTATTCAGGCTGCCTCGGTGGTTTTTTCCTCTCTAGCACGCGGACGGAGATACCTTCTGTATCGGCACCTCATGTCGGATACTCGACAGATCAGGCTAATGATGTCTGCGGCGATCCCAAACACCACATTCTGAGTACCGGCGCTCGGATTTTTTTTGAACCTCGGCTTCGGTACCGCGGCTTGGCCTCGGTAGCTGGCTTAAAAGGTGCATTTACCCGTTCGATCAAGACTTTCGTCGGCGGGATGAAGGCGCCTTCCCAATCTGACTGAACGTAAAGTGGCATCAAGCAACGCCTATGCGGTGCAGATACTCCATCTACAGGACGGAGGC
This sequence comes from Edaphobacter sp. HDX4, assembly GCF_036877565.1. Classification (NCBI taxonomy): domain Bacteria; kingdom Pseudomonadati; phylum Acidobacteriota; class Terriglobia; order Terriglobales; family Acidobacteriaceae; genus Edaphobacter; species Edaphobacter sp. HDX4. Next base: position 16,389 of record NZ_JAEDXW010000007.1, on the reverse strand, counting down.
TGATCGCGAACGGTATCCCTCATGTCGCACGCCCCACCTCAACGCATGGAGAACCATGGCTATGATTTCAGATAGACATTCCCTTTCGCGCCGTAAGCTCGTGACGAACCTTGGAGCAGGACTTACCGGCGCTGCACTGACGGGTGCGCTTCCCGCGGCCGAAGCTCAGACGGGAGGCGATTCGGCTGCTCCCTTTGTCGATCCGACCTCCAAATACCCGAAGCCGCCGTATCCAGGTCAGTCGCAGCCATGGCCTGGTTTGGCGAGCAAGATGAATCCTCGTCCTGATCATGGCGAAACCAGCTACAAAGGATCGGGTCGTCTGGCCGGACGTAAGGCGCTCATCACCGGAGGAGACTCCGGCATGGGCCGCGCGGCGGCGATCGCGTATGCGCGTGAGGGAGCGGATGTCGCGATCAGCTACTATCCCACCGAGGAGCCTGACGCCGCCGAGGTGATCAAGCTCATCAAGGCCGAAGGCCGCAAGGCAATTCCGATCCCAGGCGATCTCCGTGAAGAGAGCTACTGCAAAGAGCTGGTGGGGAAGGCGGTTGAGTCACTGGGGGGCCTCGATATCGTGGTCTCCAATGCAGGGCGTCAGCAGCAGTGCGAGGACATTCTGCAACTCACCTCCGAGGCCTTCGACGCGACGATGAAGACGAATATCTACGCCCCTTTTTGGATCATCAAAGCAGCTGTTCCCCACCTGCGGCCAGGCTCGTGCATCATCGGTACCACCTCCGAACAAGCCTATGATCCTTCTGCCAATCTGTACGACTATGCGCAGACCAAAGCAGCGACCATGAACTACGTGAAGTCACTCGCGAAGCAACTCGGCCCCAAGGGTATTCGGGTCAACGGCGTTGCTCCTGGGCCTATCTGGACACCGCTCCAGGTCTCAGGCGGCGCTACCCAGGATCACCTGATCCACTTCGGTCAGAAGTACCCGCTGGGGCGCGCCGGGCAACCTGCCGAGCTCGCAAGTATCTACGTGCAGCTTGCGGCCAATGACGCCAGCTACACGACCGGCAACATCTACGGAGCTGGCGGCGGTAATGGTCAACCATAGCTCCAAGATGAGTTCACGGCTGGTGATAAATAGCGAGAACCACTTGCAGCGGCTATGAGCGTATGTCGGTTATCTCTAAGTGTTAGAAGAATTGGAGGCGCGGGTCGGGATCGAACCGACGCATAAAGGTTTTGCAGACCTCTCCCTTACCACTTGGGTACCGCGCCTCGGTAGGCTGCTCGTGAACTTCAGCCCTGCAGTTTGTATGGGAAGTGTAACTCAGGCAGGGATGTTTTGGAGCGGGAGACCGGGGTCGAACCGGCGACATCTTCCTTGGCAAGGAAGCACTCTACCACTGAGCTACTCCCGCTCTCACAATCCAAGTATAGCGATCCTCCGTCTATGGGTCAAACTCCGCGGTGCCCCGCAAGTGCTTGAATTTTACCCATCTTTTCACTCCGGCAGTCGCTGCTCGAAGGCGATCCGAGGACTGGCTATATTGTTCTTCCGGTGACGGACAACATGCGGCGTAATCAGAAGAACCAGCTCGCTTGTGTCATACTCCGACACCTTATTTCCAGTTGCCGTCTGAAACCCTGGAAGCTCCCCAAGTCCGGGAAGCCCACTCACGGCCGCCGACTCGCTGCGGGAGAGGGAACTGGCGAGCATAGCGCTTTCACCATCCCGGACGGTCACAGTTGAGACATACTGACGGTTCGCAAGAACCGGGATGTTGTTCAGGGCTCCGCCAGCGAGTGCTTCTATCTTGAGGTCGATCTGCATGCTGACCTCGCCCGATTTCTGGACCGTGGGAGTCGTCTTCAAGGTGAGCCCAAGATCCTCAAACTGGATCTGGGGAACAGTGACGCTGGTCGCCTGACTGATCAGAGACTGAGCGCTCACGCCGTTCACTGTGACTCCCGCAAGAGAACTTTGAGATCCAGTGATTCCACTGGTGTAGGTTGACGTGGTAATGGGGTAGCGCGTTCCAGACCTAAAGGTCCCGGTCTCCCGATCGCCGAGCCGTAGCTTGATCGTGTCCAGTGCGCGGGTATCACTTGAATTCAACGCCAGATTGAAGGTTGTTGCGGCGTTTGTTGTGACACCGGAGAGCGTCAGACCACCCCCGAAGAAACCGATCGTGTTGGCGAGAAGTGAGCTCTGGACCGCTCCAGAAGAGATCAACGCGAGCGCAATCGTGATGTCATTGGCATCTGCTGGAATCAGTCCTTGAGCGATCGCCTGATCAACGAGAGACTGGTTTGCAGTCACGATATTGTGAGCTTCGCTCTCCGCGTTATAGACGCCAAGCTGTTGGGGGAGCTGAACTCCAATGTTGCGCTGTCTGGTTCTGTCGACGGTGTAGAGATTAATGTCGAGCACAACTTCCGCATCCCCATCGACGAGGTCGCTCACCGTCTGGTTGATCGCTAAGACAGTATCTTCCGGGGCTCGGATAGCGATGCTTCCGCCATTGCTCTGAACGCTCGCCTTCTTCACGTCGAAGACGCTCTGAACGACTGTTCCCAGTTCCTTCATCTGCGCTGAGGTAAAGCCGGGAACGTAGATGGTCTCTTCGAGTTGTCGTTCCAGCCGTTGCCGGTTCTGCTCCGTGTCCTTGGCGATCAGAACCGTGTGCTCATCCACGGGAGTCGCAAAGGTGTGCGTCATGCTCAGCACAATATTCGAAGCTCGAAGGTAAGAAACCTCTGTGAGATCGAGCCGCAGGTTCTGCCGTTCCACCGAATCATCAAACACAACCCGGATACCGTACTGCATGAATACGTCACGCAGTATCTGCTGCGTGTCTCCGCGAAGGCGGAAGTCCTTTACTACAGGAGAGGGAGCGAGAGTGATAGGCCCGGCGATATGGTCGATGTCGCGGGAGTATGGACTGGGCTTCACATTCTGAATCTCAATCGCGCGATGAAGTTCCGGCTTCGAATTCTGCGCATTCAGGTGCTGGCTGACGATAGTGTTGTTCGGATCCAGCTGATGTGCCTGGGCAAGCAGATCGTCGGCCCTTTCGCCATGTCCCAGAAGCCGCGCTTGTCCAGCCCGCTGGACAAGTTCCGTGACTTGATGTTCGTGGGCAAGCGCAGCTGCCTGAACATAGTCGCTCCTGGATGGCACGATCTGCGCCGCCTTGAGAAACGCCTTCTCGGCGCGAGCAAGCTGTCCCCGATCCAGAAACTGCGCGCCCTCAAGATAGGCATCCTCGGCATCGTTCAGCTCCCGCTTCGTGTATTCCTTGGCCGGTGTGGTGCCATCGGAAGAGTTTTTCGGAGAAGCTGTTGCGACAGCAGGCTGCTGCGCGATCATCGGAGAGACGATCCCGGCCGACAACGCCCATGTCGCTAGACAGAAGAGGAGAGCGCTGCGTTGTGAGAAAAGATGCATAGAGGAGCTACGGATTAGACTCGCCTGCTGCCTTAACGGATACCAGTCGCTCCCCGGCTGAAGCCAGGAGCGATGCTCTGGATCCGTGGACGCTCGCTTACGGGCGGACGCCTCATACCATTGCGAATCTGGGTCGTGTCCATCTCCAGCTCTGCCAGGGTACGGCTCAGGGTGTTGCGATGCATGCCGAGCTCCTCGGCAGCCTTGCACTGATTGCCTTTGTGTTGCGCAAGAACTTCAAGGATGTAGCGCCGCTTGAACTGGCGGACCGCATCAGAATAGGAAACTCCGGCACTGTGCATCTGAATGACAAGACCGTCCAATTCGCGCTTCAAAGGCTTACTCCTCGCTGGTCGTCTAACTGCGACACTTCCCCATTGTGACCCTAAGGACGCGATTTGATCCAATCGTCTGCGTTGTGCTTGAGTTCGGATCCACCGGCCAGGATTAGCTGTTCGAGGTCGTGAGGTACAACGAAGGATACCGCATGTGAACCCGCAAGGAAATAGGGTATGAGACGAGAATTTTTCAGCCACTCGGCCGTGGGAAGAAAAGCGGTTAGGGCCGTCAGGATAGCGAAACCCAGCAGGAATCCTCTCACCACACCGAAACCGGCTCCCCCAAGTCTGTTCAAAAACCCGAGACCGATCGCGTGCGCCGACGCATGCACGATGCGCCCCAGGATCGCGGCGATCACCATGACACCGACCGCTATCAGAAGAAATGCTGCGACGCTGGCGAAGGCCGGATTGCTGATTACTCCTGACAATCTTGCGGCAACAACCCGATAGTTCCATGCAGCAAGTACGGTGCCGCAGACCAACCCCGCAAGTGAAAATAAGGCAAGCACAAGACCGCGAAAGAGCCCCTGGATCGCCGAGATGGCGACGATCGCGATCAGTAGCCAATCCAGAGGGTTCATAGCTCCGAGCGGCCGGTAATCAGCCGGAACGCCTCGAGGTATTTCGCCCTTGTCTTTTCGATAATCTCTTCGGGGAGCGAAGGCGCCGGATCCTGTTTGTTCCAGCGAATCGATTCAAGGTAATCCCGGACATACTGCTTATCAAAGGAAGGCTGAGCGCCTCCTGGAGAATACGATTCCGCAGGCCAGTAGCGCGAGGAATCAGGAGTCAGTACCTCATCGGCCAGGATGATCTCTCCGTCGACGACTCCAAACTCGAACTTCGTGTCCGCCAGAATCAATCCTCGGCTCTCGGCATGAGCCGACGCTTTTTCGAAGATATCGAGCGTGAGCTTCCGAAGCGCATTCGCGTTCTCCGCACCGACTGCAGCAACTACATCCTCGAACGAGATGTTTTCATCGTGACCGCCGGTGTTGATCTTTGCTGCCGGGGTAAAGATCGGCTCCGGCAGTCGGTCCGACTCGCGAAGGCCCGACGGCAATGCGATCCCGCAGACCGCGCCCGTTGCCTGGTAGTCCTTCCACCCCGAACCTGACAGATAAGCCCGCACGACGCATTCGACAGGGAACATCGTCGCGCGGCGCACCAGCATGCTTCGCCCCTCAAGCTGATCTGTATACGGTGCGAGCATGGAGGGGAACTGCGCAACATCCGCGGTCAAGACGTGGTTCTTGACGACATCCTTCAGGAAGTCGAACCAGAACAGGGAGAGCTGGGTGAGGATGCGTCCCTTGTCCGGAATACCACTCCCGAGCACATGGTCAAATGCCGAGATGCGGTCGGTTGCAACGAACAGGAGTTCGTCTTCGCTAAGAGAGTAGATATCACGAACTTTACCGCGTGCTGTAAGCGCAAGCGATCCGAGGCTGGTTTCCAGAAGTGCGTTCCGCATAACACTTTTGACGGTATCACCTTCGCGCCTACCGAAAATGCCTTAACGCAGGGGGAGAATCACATCGATTGGGGGCTTACCATCACCGCGCGCCGGGCAATGGAAGTGCACCGTGCGTTTCTCCGGATCACTCTGCACCGTGGCTTCCTGGGGAACGCATTCATCGTCGCCGAAGGAGGCGCGCTGCGAATAGTGACGCAAAAACGGGAGGAGTCTCGGCTGATAGAACACGATCAGGTCGAGGCCTGAGTTTCCGGCCCCGTCGGTGTCCCACGAACTCTTCTCAAGAATGTAGGGACCGCTCAGCTGCGAAATGTCCGCCCCGGACCAGTCGAAGACGCGCGTCAGTGGGATCAGCAGCGTGGAGCCGATCAGCGGTACAAGCAGGATCAGGGCGCTGACCGTCGTAAGCCACTGCGGGCGCATCAGGCTGAACCTCGCCAGGAGAATCTCATACCCGGCAACTGCCAGCCAGCTGATCACGGCATCCATGCGCGTAGAGGTCGTGCTCCACTGCGTCGCGATGAAACCGATGCGCAGCAGAACCATCGCAACCGCCAGCCCCAGCACAGCGCGACGTAGCCACCAGGGTAACCTCCACCAAAGCAGGCGAAGCACCAGCACTGCTCCGGTGAGCAGGCCCAGCAGTCCGAAGGTTAGAGGTAGATGCATCGTTTGCAGGGTATCTGGAGGGGACGGCTCAGCCGCAAAGGCTAAGTCGTCCCAGTTCTCAGGCTACCGCACGGCGCGTGGTGTTGTCGTCGCGGCGGTTCAGGTTGACGCTGACGACCTTGGACACTCCCGGTTCCTGCATCGTCACTCCGTAGATGATGTCCGCCTGCGCCATGGTTCGTTTGCTGTGTGTGATCACAACGAACTGAGTGCTTGTGCTCATGTCGGCGATCAGCTTGGAGAAGCGCCCAACGTTCGTCTCGTCCAGTGGAGCATCCACCTCGTCCAGAATGCAGAACGGGGCAGGCTGGTACTGGAAGATGCCGACCAGCAGCGACAGCGCCGTCAGTGCCTTCTCTCCACCCGAAAGCAGCAGCACATTCTGAAGCTTCTTGCCGGGGGGAGACGCCACGATATCGATTCCGCTCTCGGCCGAGTTCTCGGCATCCGTCAACTTCATGAACGCCTGCCCGCCGCCAAACAGCTTGGAGAAGGTAATTGAGAAGTTCTCGTTGATGACCCGGTAAGCTTCGTCGAACTTCTGGCGGGAGATCTCGTCGATCTCCTTGATCGACGCCTGGGTGTTTTCGATGGAATCCAGCAGATCCTTCCGCTGCGTCTCGAGAAAGGTGTGACGCTGCGTCGTCTCGTTGTACTCATCGAGCGCCATCATGTTGACTGGCCCCATGGCTTCCAGCTTCTGCTTCAGACCGCGCGAAGCCTCTTCCTCTTCGTGCAGGGCATCGCCTTCGATGCGGGCAATGGCCTCGTCGCTGCGAAGAGTCCCCGCCTCGACCCCAAGATCGTTGAGGCATGTGGCGTCGATATGCTCGATGTCCGAAGCCAGTTTGGCGGCTCGGGCGGTGTGGGCGGCACGCTCTTCGCGCAGCCCTTCGGTCTCGTGTCGCAGTGTGCGCAGGCGCTGATCAAGTTCTGCCATTGCAGAACGAAGCTCCGTCGCCTGAGCGGTCAGGCTTTCACCCTCCGCCAGTGCGTTGGCGCGCGTCTCGGCCAACTCTGTATGCTGGGTGGCCAGGCTGGAGGTCTCTTCTTCGCGCCGCAGCTTCTCGGCAGCTGCCGCGGAGAGCTGCTGCTCAATCTGCTGGATCCGCTGATTCTGGCCGTTGTACAGCCGTGACGTCTGATCAAAGTTCGCCTGCGCATTCCGGCGACGCTCCTCCAGGCCGGCCAGCGCTGCCGAGGCTTCTGCTGCGGACTGCTGAAGCCTCTCGCGACGGCTGCGCAACTCGTCCAGCTGCGCCTGCAACTCTGCGAGTGAGCTTTCGAGTCCGGCGCGCTCAGTCTCAAAGGTGGCAGCTTCCTGCTGCTTCCGGGAGATAAGCTCCGTCTTCTGGTTGCGGGCATCGCGATTTCGTTCCGTCGCCAGCGACCACTCCTGCAGCCTGCGCTCGATCCGCGCCGCCTCCGACTCCATCTGACGAAGCGCCGCTCCGGAGTTGGCCGCCTCCCGTTCGGAGTCGCGCCGCTCCTGCATTCTGCTTTCGATAGTAGAGTTCAGTTCTGCAATCTGGTGCTGCAGCTCCGCCGTCTGTAGATCTGCCTGCGTCAGCGCCTGCTGGGCCTGATCGATCTTCTGCTGCACCTCGGTTAGCTCGCGCTTCAGGGCCAGCGGACCCTGGGCTCTCGGGCGACCGCCCGTGACCGTGACGTTGTGGAAGGTCTCGCCCGTCGGCGAAAGGAAGAAGGCGTGCGGATTCGATAGGGCAAGCGTGCGTGCCGTGTAAGAATCGGGAGCGACGTATCCTTCGCGGAGCTTGGGCAGGATCACTTCGAGCGATTTGCCAAATCCATCCAGAACGCGAACGCAGTCCCGTAGCGGCACGACGCCTTCGATGTGAGTCGTGTTGCCTGCAGCCTCGCTGGCCATCCCCTCCGCGAAGGAGAAGTTTGCCTGGGCATCACTCGGGTGAACGAGGAAGGTGGCGCGACCCGCGACATCGGTCTGCAAAAGCTGCATTCCGGCATCGGCCGCGTCCCAGCTCTTGACCACAACGTAGTTGAGTTCGTCCCGCAGAAACTCATCGACGACGCTCTCGTACTTGCCTTCGACTTCAAGGAAGTCCGCCAGCGTTCCGACAGGAGCTACAGTCCCTGACTGTGCGGCGGCGCTGGACTTGAAGATATTCCGTACCGTATCGGTGGAATAGCTATGGTCGCGGATCAGGCCCTCAAGCGAGTTCCGACGGCCATTGAGCGTCGCCAGTTCTCCGCGAAGCTGATCGCCACGCCGTTTGCTCTCGTTCTCTTCCTTGCGGCGAGCATCGATCTGGAGCCGCATCTCTGCGATCTCCGTCTCCAGTCGTTTCAGGCGTTCCGTCACCGACTCGAACGACAGCCTGACCTGCCCGCGCTGCAGGCCCAGTGTCTCCAGCTCCTGGCGAGCTACCTCGGATTCACGTTCCAGGCGCTGTGCTTCCTGCTCAAGACTGGCCAGAGAAGCGGAGGCCTGCGCCTCCTCGTTTCGGGTCTGGGATGCACGCTGCACCAGTTGCAGAGTCTGTCGCCGGTTCTGCTCGGCCTGCTGCTCGGCGCTCTGCAGCGCGCGCACGGCTTCCTGTGCCTCGTTATGCTGCTGTTGCACGGATTCGCGTGAGCTTGTCGCCTCGGTCGTCGCATTCTCGAGGAAGCTGCGATGCTGCTCCAATTCGCCGGCCAGCGAGGTCAACTGCTCCCGCGCCTGAGCAAGCTCATCCGAACCGCTGTCAAGCCGCTGCGTCAACTCTGCAACTCGATCTTTGTTCGACGCAGTGCGCGCTGCAATCCGTTCCAGCTCTACCGCCGACTGGTTGGCTCTCGATCCCGTCTCGCGAATCTGTTGATCCAGCGTGTAGCCGCGGCTGATGCCCTCGGTGTGCTCGGCGTCCATCTGCTCGATCATCGCGGCCTGGCTGTCGATCTGCGTGGCCAGCGCGGCGATCTTCTCGTTGGCCTCAGTGGATTCGGCATCGAGCTGCGCCATCCGGCTCGCCAGCACAACACGCAGACGTGTACGGAGTTCGTCGCGCAGAGCGCCGTAGCGCTCAGCCTTCGCAGCCTGACGCTTCAGCGTCCCCATCTGGCGCGTCACTTCTTCGAAGATGTCGTTGACTCGTGCGAGGTTCTGCTTTGCGGATTCGAGACGCAACTCTGCAAGGCGCTTCTTGGTCTTGAAGCGGGTGATTCCGGCTGCCTCCTCGATGATGCCGCGTCGATCCAGCGGCTTGGAGCTGAGCAGCTGGCCGATTCGCTCCTGGCCGATGATCGCGTAGGATTCTCCGCCAAGGCCGGTCCCCATGAAGATGTCCTGAATATCACGCAGACGGCAGATCTTGCCGTTGAGCAGGTATTCGGACTCTCCTGAGCGGAACAGGCGCCGTGTAATGGTCAACTCACCGGCACGCACAGGTGCGCGGTTGAACTTGCGGCGGCGAATTTTGAGAACAACATTGCTGGACCCTTCGGGAGTTTCGGCTGGTACTTCTGCCGCTTCGCCCTCGATGATCGTGCCCGGCTGTGCCTCAACGACCGCGTCCTCGGTCTCTTGTGCGCGCTGCTGACGCAGGGCGGCCTCGTCCCAGTCACCTAATTCCGCGGTCTGCGCGGCAGGGAGCTCGTCCGTGACGACGACTTCAGGGCCATCCGGGGAGAGGGTGGCTCCGTCGTACACCTCGGGATCGACCAGGGTGAGAGAGACCTCGGCCATTCCGGTTGGCTTGCGGTCGCGCGTTCCGGCGAAGATGACGTCTTCCATCTTGATGCCGCGAAGGCTCTTGGCCGACTGTTCGCCAAGCACCCATGTGATGGCGTCGGATATATTCGATTTGCCGCATCCGTTGGGGCCGACAATCGCGGCGATGCCTTCACCGGAGAGCTGAACCTCTGTCCTGTCGCAGAAGGATTTGAATCCGAGGATCTGGACTTTTTTGAGCTTGAGCAAAGTCACCTCTCTGCTGTGCGGTCGTTTTCCATCGGGGAGAGCACAGTAGTTAAGACTGAGCTAACTGTAGCGTTATGGCGGCCCGGAATCAACGGTCTCAACACTAGCTATTGTGGATAAGGAGTCCCTAACACTACCAATGGGTTGTCACCGCGAGATTACCGTGGTGCGGCGTATGTTTCTGCAGAAAATTGCGTCGGTGAATGTGAATCCCGCCAGATTTGGCAAAAACCCCCTCAATCAGCAGGGTGGAGGGCCTCCTGCAGACTGCCTTTCCAGGAGCTTGCTTTTCCCGACCCTTGCCATGGAGCAACGGGGTTTCTATAATCCGCATCATCATGCCGTGATGGATCATGCAGTTGAAAACCTCTGGATCGCTGATCAGATCTGACGGGGCTACAGCTGAAATATGCATCCTATTCGTCATAATTGTCCTGATGCATAGCAATTGTGTTATATCGGTCTGACCATCTGGCAACAGCCGGGCGGAAGATTAAACGAGAAGAAAAGTTTCTGAGGAGTGTGTGGGAATGAAGAAGGTAGTCGTTGCGTCTCTCCTGGCGGTCGCTAGCGTTGCATCGGGTGCACGTGTTGCGGTTGCACAAGCCCCGGCCCCGGCAAGTCCCGGCGCGAATGCGCAGCAGGCGGGGAGCGGAGTCCAGCTCGCGCCAGCCGAATACAATGCATATACAGCGGCGATTGCACAGAGCACACCTCAGACGCAGGCTCCTGCGCTGGAGTCCTTTCTGCAGACGTATCCAAATTCTCAGGTTAAGAACGATGTGCTTCAGCGCCTGATGCTTGCTTACAGCGCCTTCGATCCGGTAAAGACGCTTGATGCCGCGGACCGCTTGCTGCAGGTCGATCCGTCCAACATTCGTGCGCTGACGATGGAGGCCTACTTCCATCTGCAGAATGCCGATAAGAGCACCGATCCGACTGCGAAGCAGGCAGAGCTTGATAAGGCTGCTGACGCCGGCCAGAAGGGCCTGACCGCCCCGAAGCCGGCCGCTATAAACGATGCCGACTTCGCAAAGCTCAAGGAAGCTGCCGATCCCGTCTTCCATCGCGCCATTGCGACCGACGCACTCGCCAAGAAGGACGCTGCAACCGCTGTTACGCAGCTAAAACAGAGCCTCTCCAGCGTTCCTGTAGAGCAGACCAAGACGCCTGGACCGCTGCTGACCGACACTTACCTGTTGGCTCAGGCTTACTACCAGATGACTCCGCCTGATCCGCTGAACTGCGCCTGGTACGCGACTCGCGCCGCGACCTTCGCGCCGGAGCCGTATAAGACGCAGATGATGCCTCTGGCCAAGTACTGCTACAAGAAGTATCACGGTGCTGACGACGGCTTCGATACGCTGGTGACTGCTGCGCAGCAGAGTCTTGATCCGCCGGCAAACCTCGCCACGACGATCACGCCTGCTCCCAAGCCCGCTGACATCGTGAAGCAGGTGATCGCCAGCACTCCTGACCTGGCGACCCTGGCCGTAAGCGACAAGGAGTTCATCCTGCAGAACGGGACTCCGGAAGATGCCGCGAAGGTATGGGATACGATCAAGGGCAAGACAGTTCAGTTCCCGGATGCAACCGTCGTGTCCGCCACTGACAATTCTCTTGTGTTGTCTGTCTCGGATGACGCCGTGCAGTCCAAGACCGCTGACTTTACGGTCAACCTTACCGCTCCGCTGAAGACAACTCCAGCACCGGGAGACAAGGTCACGGTCAACGGAACCTACGACTCGTTCACGCCGAATCCGATCATGATCACGATGATCAATGGATCGGTTGTGGAGCCGAAGAAGACACCGGCCAAGCCCACAGCAACGCATCACCGTTCGACCACCACTCACCGGCGCTAATACGCCGGGTAGGTGGTAAAAACCTGAGAGGCAGCCGAGCGAAACGGCTGCCTCTTTTTCTTGTCCTCGTGCATGACCTGGAGATCCCACCCACCCGTCTTTTTGCGCAAAGTATTCGAAACAGGCGAGATGGGTCCGGACTTCGTGTTTTCTCCACGTGGTCCGGTTGCTTTATTTTGGACCCAGCATAGAACAAGGGGCTACTTTCAGAGTACCTAAAGACGTGGATCAAATCGGCATCTCTATATCATTAGAACGAAACAACTTAGGGTCAGATGACAGTTGACAGGCATTTGCGCTCCCTTCTGAGGGGTTTGCCGCTGTTGCAGATCTGGGATAGAACGGTTTCATGAACCTACAGCCCGCATCGGAGGCCGATCTCCCTGATATTGTGGCCCTTACAAATCTCGCCTTTCGTGGCGAGGTGGGATGGACGCTCGAGAGCAGATACATCGAAGGGGAGAGGATCAGTCTTGAAACCCTGAAGGACGATCTGAAGTCCTGTGCGGAAGCACTTTTGTTGATCTGGCGGGATGAGAGCAGCGGGGAGCTACTGGGGTCCGTCTGGCTGGAGCCGAAGGACAAAGAGGTCTGGTATATGGGAATGCTGGCGGTTCGTCCGGAGCGCCAGGGCCAGCAGCTTGGCCGCAGGATGCTCGAAGCCTCCGAGGAGGCGGTTCGGCAGCGAGGTGGAGCGCGGCTGCGCATCTCGGTTGTAAACGTGAGAGACAACCTGTGCGCATGGTATGAGCGCCGCGGTTATGTGCGTACCGGCGAGCGCGAGCCGTTTCCTTACGAAGACGAGAAGGTCGGCAGGCCGCTGCGGGACGACCTCGAGTTCGTGATACTCGAAAAGGTTCTCTGAGGCGAGTTCCGCTACTCACCCAGCAGGAGGTGCTGGATGGAGTAGGCGCGGCCGGTTGCTCCGTCGCAGCCGATGAGGACGGCAGCCATCTTTGGATTCCCCTTGGCGGCCTCGAACTTGCCGGGCATACCGGTGAGGAAGCGGTTAAGGACCAGCTCGGTCTCGACTCCGATGACCGAATCGTACGGGCCGGACATGCCGACGTCGGTGATGAAGGCGGTTCCACCGGGCAGGACCCGGGCGTCTGCGGTGGGGATGTGGGTGTGGGTTCCGAGGACCGCAGTGACACGTCCGTCGAGGTACCAGCCCAGCGCGACTTTTTCGCTGGTCGTCTCGGCATGGATGTCGAGCAGGATGATCTTCGCGGTGAGTTTGCTGATAAGCTCGTCGGCCTTGCGGAAGGGATCGTCGCAGGAGGACATGAAGACGCGGCCCTGCAGGTTGAGGACGGCATAGCTCTGGCCGGAGGGCAGCTCGCCCTGGTAGACGCCGAACCCGGGAGTCCCGACGGCGTAGTTTGCGGGACGCAGCACGCGGCGCCCGCGCTCGTGCGAGTCGGCCGGCACGGTCATGTACTCGAAGATCTCGCGTTTATCCCAGATGTGATTGCCAGTGGTGATGACATGGGCTCCCATGTCGAAGATCTCTTCGGCAAGGGAGGGGGTGATTCCGAAGCCGCCAGCGGAGTTTTCGCCGTTGATGACGATGAGATCGACGGAGTTGGTTTCGACGATGTGGGGAAGGTGCTCGCGGACGATATGGCGGCCGGCGGAGCCAAAGATATCGCCGACAAAAAGGATATTCACCTTGAAATTTTACATGGTGAAGCGGACTAGCCCGAACCCACGGGCGCGAATCGCGAGGAGGTATGCGGAGAGGCACTTTGCTTGAGAAGCAGATTTCTCCACTGCGCCGCTCATAAGTGCATGAGCGGCTTCGGTCGATCTCTGTAAACGGCGGCGTGGCTCCTGTTGTGTTAGCTTGCTTTCCATGGCGCAGAGTGAACGTTTTCAGTTAAGCCTTCGGGTGCTTGCGGTGCTGGCAGAGGAACCGGGATCGATGAAGACCTCGGCCGAGATTGCCGACAGCCTGAGGGAGAGCGCGGTGATGGTGCGTAGAGCCTTCCTTCTGCTGCAAAAAGGTGGGCTGATTGAGCAGAAGAAGGGGCCGAACGGGGGAGCGAAGTTGAAGCTTGCTCCTAAACAGATCGGGCTCGGGGAGGTCTTTGCTGCCACCTCGGGGGATTGGCTAGTCGTGGAGGACAAGGCAGTTGCCGGGTTGATGAAGAAGGTGCGTCAGGATGCGGTGGACGCGATGAACGAACACTCGCTGGCCGGTGTGGTCAAGCGGCTGAAGAAGGGAAAGTGACGTCGCGGTTTTGCGCGATGGGCTGCCTAAGGCGCGTGGACGATTGATAGGTTGCGTGTGGAACCGCAGATCCTTCGACTACGCTGCGCTTCGCTCAGGATGACACGGGTTTTGCTTCTGTTCTTATCGGCTGTGCTGGTTGTGGCGGTGCTTGGCCCAGAGGAAGCGGGCGAAGAGATCGGTGTCGCCGGTCGTACTTCCTTCAGTGGCGGCGGCTGTTGAACCGACAGTGACGGCCTGGCTGACGATCTGCTGATAGGCGTCGGGGCGGAACTCGGCCAGAAAGAGGAAGCCGTTTTTCACATTGTCGATTGCGGCGGTGTGGGCGGTGTTGCCGGAGGTCCCGTCGACTCGGCCGGAGTAGCTTCCGGGCGCGAGCGTGATGATGTCGGTAAAGGTATTGGCGAGCCGCGTCATCTCATCGCGCGTGACCGGATAGCTGCCTTCGAGGTACGAGAGGTAGAGCCCGGCGACGTCCATGCGAGCGTGGGTACAGTCTTCGCCACCCCTGGCCGGTAGAGCGTAGGCCCAGTTGTAGGCCGAGCGGCCCTGCCTGGTGGTGACATTCTGGACGCCTTCGGTGAAGAACCACGGGATGTTGTCAGCGACGATCTGGTGATAGCGCGTGGCGCGGGCGGCGTCGTCGTGCAGCAGGGTGTGCGCGCTAGAGAGCATCTGGAAGCCGTAGTTGAACATCATGACCTGGTTCCAGGGGATGGGCGTGCCGCCCTTGTAGGGTGAACCGGCGGCGAAGTACTGATGGTTGCCGTGCGAGAGGTCGAGCAGGCCGTTGAGGATGTGGTGGTCGATGGCGAAGTCCGCCTGCTTGACGTAGGTCTTCGCACGATCGAGATAGGTGGCCCCAAAGTGGTGTGGGTCGCCGGCGGGGACGGTCTTGTTCCAAAGCGAGCGCGTGTGCAGGATGGTGACGGCGCAGTTGCCGAGATTGCCGATCATGTCTCCCTGCTCGCCGCCGGTGCTGAGCTTCGGTTTGGAGAGATCGTTGGGCCACGCTGGATCGATACGGTTGGTCCAGATCATGTGCTGGCCAATCGGTTCGGGTGCGAGGTCGTTGCGCTCGGCCAGCTGCGCATCGCAGAAGCGGACCATCTGGTCGGCGAGCTGGCTGGGGGCGATCTGCGAGCCGCTACCCATCTGATCGATGAGCCCGAGGGCACGAACCGCCTGTCCTGAGGTGCCGTAGGACCAGGCGTTCTTCTCGTTCGAGGCAGCGGGTTGCATAGTGGAGATGTAGTCGAGCAGCGAGCCGGTTTCTACGTTGCTGACGGGGCCGTCCAGGCTGGTGACCTTCATCTGTGCGGTTGCGAAAGGAGAGATCAACGTGAGGAGCAGAAGAGTGGCGGCGCGGCGTATGGGTACCTTTCGCGGGAGCCGGATTGGCTTCCACGAATTTTACTCATGAAATGAATGTTTTGTCTGCGGATTATTCTGCTGATTCCCCGTGGGGCTGCTCTTCCTTCTGAGCGACCTGCTCGGCGGTCTTCTGGCGCGGCCGCATGAGGGGGAAGAGAATGACGTCGCGGATCGACGAGGAGTTGGTGAGTAGCATGGTGAGGCGGTCGATGCCGATGCCTTCCCCAGCGGTGGGTGGGAGGCCGTAGCCGAGGGCGCGGACGTAGTCGTCGTCGACGGCGGACATGGCTTCTTCGTCGCCGCGCTCCTTCTGCTCGATCTGCTGCTGGAAGCGGTTGTCCTGGTCGATGGGGTCGTTGAGCTCGGAGAAGGCGTTGCCGACCTCGAAGCCTCCGATGTAGAACTCGAAGCGCTCGACCCAGTCGGGCTCGTCGGGCTTGATCTTCGAGAGCGGGGAGACCGCCAGGGGGAAGTCGTAGATGATGTGTGGATCGATGAGGTGTTTTTCCCCTACTACTTCAAAGAGTGTGGCAATTGCAGTTCCATAAGACTGCTGACCTCGCTTAAGCATCTGCGATGTTAGCGCAAGAAGATTGCGATCAAGTCTTTTTGAGGCTTCGAGTGTTTGAGGTTGCTCGGAAAGAGTTGATCTTACCTGACTCACCGTCACGGGTGATCCAGATGCATCTAGTGCACGGTCGATTAAGCTTCTGACTGTTTCAGCACACTGGAAGTCTTCTATGGCAGGCTCCGCACCATATTCGGGAGGCCAAAATTTGATGATGGCGTCGCGCATTGAGAGCTTGGTCCACTTCCCGAGGTTGATCTCCTTGCCGTTGAAGTGGGTGATGAGGGAACCGTTGACTTCCATTGCAACGAACTTGATGAGCTCTTCGGTGAGGTTCATCAGATCGTGGTAGTTGGCGTAGGCCTGGTAGAACTCGAGCATGGTGAACTCGGGGTTGTGGCGGGTGCTTACGCCTTCGTTGCGGAAGTTGCGGTTGATCTCGTAGACGCGGTCGAGGCCTCCGACGACGAGGCGCTTGAGGTAGAGCTCGGGGGCGATGCGGAGGAAGAGGTCGAG